>NZ_JBMVQP010000046.1:0-22214 GCF_050522425.1 Myroides sp. C6-3
TGGTTATCAGTGATCTGTTATCAGTGATCTGTTATGAGGTATCGGTCAATTTTTCTGAAATAAGGAAGTGTTCTCTTTAAACGATAATCGTCACAACCAACGACGCGCGACCAACGCACAACGCACAACGTACCATAAACATTTTTTATTCTATCGCAGTTTGTTCATTAGTAAGATTCTGTCGCGCTAAACACATCTCATTTTGTGTATTAATGCTAATATTGAGTTATATTATTAAATTAATTATTTTTTCGCTTGTTTTTTAGCTAATATTTTAAAATAAACTATTATTATAGAATTATCAGATAAATTTTTAGCTAAATAATGTTGAAAATGTAGTATCTTTGGAAAAAAGAGAATACTATCCAATTATATTGCTATGATTGAGCGTTTAAAAAGTAGATTGAAGAGAGATGTCCCTCGGGGTATTATATTTGTAATAGATATTTTTATTATTCTTTTTACTTATTTTATTTCTTTACTTTTCTTGAGTAATTTTTATGGAACTTATGAAGTAGAGCTGTTTTATTTGAAGTTGCCTATTGTTTTAGGAGCCTATGTTTTAAGTTTTTGGTTGGTAAAACCCTATCGAAGTTTGATTCGACAAACATCGATCAAAGACATTGAGTTGGTGTTTATTACCTGTTTTTTTGCTAGTATTTTAATTACAATTCCTGCGGTTTTGCAGCGAAACGGTTTGTTGACAGGGGAGCAAATGGACGATTATGCGAGACAATCCTATTCATTTATTGTGATGCATATGTTGCTTTCTGCAGCTATGTTAGTTTGTGCACGTTTATTTTATAGTCAGTTTTACCGTAGCTATATTTTAGATGTACGCAATGAAAAGCGCGTATTAATCTATGGGGCGGGTGATTCAGGTTTGATTACGTTGAATGCATTAGCAGCTGATACGAAAGTGAGAACGCAAATCATTGGTTTCATTGATGATAACGAAAAGAAGGTAGGACAACGAATTGCAGGCTATCGCATTTATGGAAGTAAAGAGATTAGCGCTGAATTTGTTTTGCATAATCGTATCGATGACATCATTATTTCCATCCAGAATATTCAGCGCGACCGCTTAAATGAGATTGCGGAGTATTTGGTAGAACTTCCAGTTAAGATTAAAATTATTCCAGCGGCTACAGATTGGCTTAATGGAAAGTATACCAATAGGCAAATTAAAGAATTGCGTATTGATGATTTGTTAGGGCGTAAAGCGATTAACCTTGAGAATCCGATTATTGCAAATGAGATTGAGGGTAAAGTTGTTATGATTACAGGTGCTGCGGGTTCGATTGGTAGTGAAATTGCTCGTCAAGTGGCGCTTTTTAATTTTAAACAGCTGATTTTAATCGATCACGCGGAGTCTCCGCTATACGATGTACAACAATCCATGGTGTCTCAACATAAAGACCGCATTGTATATGTTGTTGGGAATATTAGAGAGGAACTCAATATGCAAGCCATCTTTGAGGAATATAGACCTGAATTAGTGTATCATGCCGCTGCATATAAGCATGTACCCTTGATGGAGTGTTATCCTTATGAAGCCATTTACACCAACATAAAGGGAACAAAAAATATTGCTGACTTGTCTGTTGCTTTTGGCGTGAAAAAGTTTGTGATGATCTCTACAGATAAAGCTGTGAATCCGACGAACGTTATGGGTGCTACAAAGCGTGCAGCTGAAATTTACGTGTCAAGTTTAAAAGATAAGAGTAGTACAAACTTCATAGTTACTCGATTTGGAAATGTATTGGGATCAAACGGTTCTGTGATTCCTTTATTTAAGCGTCAGTTAGATGCAGGCGGGCCTTTAACGGTGACGCATCCTGATATTACGCGTTATTTTATGACGATTCCCGAAGCTTGTCAGTTGGTGTTGGAAGCTTCAATTATGGGGAAAGGCGGTGAAATTTTCGTTTTCGATATGGGTAAATCTATGAAGATTATCGATTTAGCTAAACGCATGATTCAGTTGAGTGGATTAGTATACCCTGATGATATCGATATTAAAATTACGGGATTACGTCCAGGCGAGAAGATTTTTGAAGAGTTACTCGCTAACGATGAAAATACCGTTAAGACACATCATGAGAAAATTATGATTGCACAAGTGAGGGAGCAAGATTTGGTCTTGGCGAAGAAGGATATTGAGAATTTATGCGTGAATGTCATGGATGAAGAAACGAAAAGAGACACAATGTACTTGGTTACGACATTGAAGCAAATTGTACCTGAATTCAAATCGCAAAATTCAATTTACAGTTCATTAGATCACATAACCGTATAAAAAAAGGCTATTCATAGCCTTTTTTTAATTTTGCCAAAGTTCTATACTCTGGAACTTAATTTCTTTTATTGTATTGCTTTGGGTGTTTCCAATGGGTTGATCAAATACAACCCAATACATCATTCTTTTTTTACTATCTGGATTGGTATAAATACAACTCAATAATGGTGAATTGGGATTATTTCCGCTGCCATTCTTGTATTTCATTGGCGTTGTACAGAAAGGCAATAGCTCTTCGTAATTTACGTTATAGGCATACTTAGGATCGCTGTACGTTACTTGGCCAGTTTGATCTAAGCTATAGCTACTTTTTAATAAAAACTGTACCCCAAAAAATAGTTTATCCCCCTGTTTTAATTGTTCAACAGTGAAGCGACTTTCTTCTGCTGTCGTGAAGGGAATATAATACATCTGATCTCCCTCAAAACCATCAAAAATACTGTAGGAAAGCGTACCTGTTTTTACTTCTTTATTGTCGATTCTGAATGTTTGTAAAAGTTGTTCTATTGCAGTAGGATCGGGCTCACTTTTCGTCATTTGATAGAGTAAAGCCCCTATTTTCTGACCAAAACTTTGCTCTTGTGCTCGTATTGTGGTTGAAAATAGGGACACTAACATTAGAATTAAAACAGTTTGTAAATTGTATTTTTTCATATTTTTTGTGTTTACAGTTAAAAATACAACTTTTATGCCAAACCAGGCGACGTGATTATTTGTTTTCGTTCCAGTAATAACTATCGGGATACATTCGCTCACCAAAAATAGCTGTACCAACACGTACAATTGTCGCTCCTTCTGCGATGGCGATTTCGAGGTCACCACTCATTCCCATGGAGAGTTCTTTCATTTCTACGTGGGGGATATTGAGCTTTAAAGCCTCTTGTTGAATGTTTTTGAGCAATTTAAAACAAACGCGTACTTTGTCTTCTTCTGCGCTGAAAAGACCAATTGTCATGAGTCCTTTAATGTGCAACGTGTCTAACATAGCTACTTGCTGTATTAGGTTAATAGCATCTTCTGGGGCAACTCCAAACTTGCTTTCTTCATTGGATGTATTAACTTGAATCAAGACATCCATTGTTTTATTCTCGAGAGTTAGACGTTGGTGTAATTTAGTTGCTAAGTCGATGCGATCAATCGAGTGGATGCAAGAAACGTTGTATTTTAGAATCTCTTTAATTTTATTGGTTTGTAGGTGACCAATAAAGTGGTTAGTTGGATTAAGATCGCAAAGTTCGTCGTATTTTTCTTTTATTTCTTGAACTTTGTTTTCCCCCATTAACGTTAAGCCTGTCTCTAGCGCTAGGCGAATCCGTTCGGCAGGAACTGTTTTAGTTGCTAATAACAACTGTACGTCTTTGGGATCTCTGTGGTTGGTTAAGCAGGCGCGCTCGATGCGGGCTAAGATGTGCTCTATGTTTTCTTGTATGTGCGACATAGCAATAAAATAAAGGGTAAAACAAAAATGGCGAAGCCGAAACTTCGCCAACAAACTAGACTTATTTCCGCCAATTATAGTAGTTATGCACTCCATCGTACTGAAAATCGCATTTCGGATAGAGATTATTACCTATGATGTTCGTTTTTTCTGTTTCGAGCATTAGACCACAAGCTCCTGTTTCTTCACACCATTGTTTACTGCGATTGATTAAAGCAACAGACAACCCTTTTCCTCTGTAATCAGGATGTACAAATAAGTCGCTTAAAAGCCATTGTTTTTGTAATTTAATGTAGTGAAAGAGTTTGTACAATTGAACGAAACCTACTGCTTTTTGGTCGTAAATAACCAAAAATATATCAGATTCACCTTGGAGAAGACGCTCTTTAATGAAAGAGGTACTCTCTTGTAAATCTGTTTCTTGTCGATAAAAAATCCGATAAAGATTAAATAGTTCAGACACTTCTTCTAAATCTTCTACGCTTGCTTTTTTAATAGTGTAATTCATCGTTATTTTTCTTTTATTAGACAAAAGTATGGGCTATTAGGACTATCTTTGTGGTCCAGTTAAGTTAATATTAGTAGTCCAATATGTTGCCGTTTGAAAGAATCATACCCATAGATAGAGAAAGCAAAGTACCCGTTTATAGGCAAATTGCCATTTCGTTAATCAATGCGATCAGTCAGGGGATTATCAAGGCAAATACGCATTTGCCCAGTACGCGAGATTTAGCAAAATTGTTAGGTGTACACCGCAAGACTATTGTAGCTGCTTATGAAGAGTTAGAAGCGCAGGATTGGGTCGTTTCCGTTCCGCGTAAGTATGTAGCAGTATCAGCTAAAATACCAGATTTACATCCAAAGAAATGGACAGAAGAAGGTGCAAATCAATCTTCTTATGCAGCTAAGTTTGAATTGTCTTTTAAGCAAATTACGCCACCTTCGACTAAAGATCAATCTCTTTTGCCAACGGTGATTATTGACGATGGATTTCCCGATGTTCGGTTGTCTCCCATTGACGATTTGCTTAAAATTTATCGCTCCTATACTTCAAAAAAACACAGTATTCGCACTGCTACGTTTGGAACAGCTCAAGGTAGTTTGAAGTTGAGAACGATAGTAGCAGACTATCTATCAGAGACTCGCGGACTCAATATCGAAAAGGAGCATGTGTTGATCACCCATGGAGCACAAATGAGTATTTATTTAGCGGCTCAACTTTTACTTACTTCAGAAGATGTTATAGTGGTTGGAAAGCCCAACTATGGCATGGCAACTCAGGTTTTTGAACAAACAGGAGCTACCGTTCTCGAAGTTACTGTTGATGAAAATGGACTTCGAGTTGAAGAAGTAGAAGCGATTTGTCGCACGCAAAAAATAAAAGCTATTTACGTTATTCCACATCACCATTACCCAACTACGGTAACGTTGAGTATTGAAAGGCGGATCGCCTTGTTGAAATTATCTCAACAGTATGCTTTTGCCATTATTGAAGACGATTATGATTATGATTATCACTATGCCTCATCTCCCTATTTACCTTTGGCAAGTAGTCAACACCAGGGCAATATCATTTACATTGGTTCTTTTTCCAAGTTATTAGATCCGTCCATACGCATTGGATTTATGGTGGCGCCATTTAACTTTATAGCACAAGGGGTATCGTTGAGAAAACTAATTGACGTTGGTGTAGATGGTTATATGCAGAATGCTTTGGCTGAATTGATTCGACAGGGAGAGTTGAAAAGACACCTTAAGAAGGCGAAAAAATGTTACTTTTTTCGTCGGGATTATTTAGACGAATTGTTGCAAGTTCACTTGAAGTCCTATGTGGAGTATCAATTACCCACGGGCGGGATGGCTATTTGGTTAACGTTAAAGGCTCCTTACCAAATAAAGCAGCTCGTTGAACATCCACAATTGGCAATAAAGCGAATAGATGTAGAACTGAATGCTTTTCGCTTTGGTTTTGCTTCAATGAATGAAAGAGAATTAGAACAAGCAGTTTTAACCTTGAAAGAAGTATTGGACCACTAAGTAGAGGATATGCCCTTTGTATTGTTGTTTTTGCGACAAGACTTCGCAAGATTTAAACGCATTACTTAGGCATTTTTTCGTATTTTTGTTTGACTAAAAAAAGTAAGGTATGGCAACAGTTACATTAAAAAACAATCCTTTTCACACCGTTGGAGAGCTACCGAAGATTAACACAGTGGCTCCAGGTTTTGAATTAGTAGGAACAGATTTAGCAACAAAAAAATTAAGCGATTTCGCTGGAAAAAGAGTTGTACTAAATATTTTTCCAAGTGTGGATACACCCACTTGTGCAATGTCAGTGCGTACATTTAACGAAAAGGCAGCTCAATTGGAGAATACAATTGTTTTGTGTATTTCAAAAGATTTACCTTTTGCGCAAACTCGTTTTTGTGGAGCAGAGGGAATTGATCAAGTTGTGATGTTATCTGATTTCAGAACAGGATCATTTGGGCAAGCTTATGGTCTGACTTTTTCTGATGGTCCTTTGGAAGGGTTGTTATCGCGTTCAATCGTTGTGATTAATGAAGCAGGTTCTATCGTTTACACAGAACAAGTTGCTGAAACAGCGAATGAACCAAATTACGAATTAGCTTTAGCTGCGCTATAACAGCAAAGACACTAGCAAGTAAAAGAAGATATTTTTAAAGAAAAGAGTTCCTTTTTGTAAGTAAAACATCGAACCTTCTTTAAAGATATCTTTTACTTTATTACATTAGCTAGAAAAAGAGCTTAGTTTATCAATTGCTACGAATAAATGGAAAAAGAAAAAAAATCAACGAATAAAAAAAAATCTCCTGTTGAAACTAAAAAATACGATACTGCTATTTTAAAGAATTCGCGTTTTTTATTTTCTATTTTATTGATTATTATAGGTATATCACTTACTTTAAGCTTCATTTCTTATTTTATTTCTGGAATAGAAGACCAAAGTAATTTAGCTGCAGTAGGAGATAGAGAATTGGAAGTTCACAATTGGCTAGGTAAACTAGGTGCTTATCTTGGTCATGTATTTATTTATAATGGATTTGGGCTTGCTTCTTTCTTTTTTGCTAAGCTTTTAATCCATACTGGGGTATATGCCTTTTTTGGCATTGCTTCTCGAAGAATTAAAAAAGTTATTTTTTGGGATCTTACTTCGATGATTTTGTTGGGGAGCTTCTTAGGGTTCTTTTGGAATAGCAATCCACTGCTAGGTGGAACTGTGGGTTACGAAATCAACCTGTACTTGACAGATTATCTGGGAACAGCGGGAACAATCTTATTAATTAGTTTTATCACTTTAACGTTCTTGTTGTTTCGCTATAAGTTATCTCCAACGAAGATTAGAGATTTTATTGCAACTATACCTGCAAAATTTTCTTCATTTTCAGCTAAAGCAAAATTGGATGATGCTAGTTTTGATCAAGTGACTCCACCTGTTCAACCGGTAGAACAAGAGCCTATTCCAGCAACAACAGTAGCAATCAAAGAGGAGGAGGAAGATTTTAGTCTTGTTGCTCCACCTATGCAAGAAGAAACAAGCACGGAAACCGAAATGGTTAAAAATACGGCTTTTACTATTGATCACAAGAGTATTAAACCTACAATTGGCCACAGTTCTGAGTTGAATTTACACCCGAAAAAGGAAGAAGAAAGTAAACCTATGCAGGTTGAGCAAAAAGGACCTTCGGAAGAATTTGTTATTGAAGCTGCTCAAGATGAGGGAACGGTAGAGGAGAATTTAGCGGCACAATTGGTTCAAGATTTTGGAGAGTTCGATCCAACGTTAGAATTGTCTAACTATCAGTTTCCAGCCATAGATCTTTTAAAGGATTATGGAACGGGAAGTATCACCATTAACCAAGAAGAGTTAGAAGAAAATAAGAATAATATCGTAGAAACGCTGCGAAATTATAAAATAGATATTGCACAAATTAAAGCTACCGTTGGACCAACGGTTACACTATACGAAATTGTTCCCGAAGCGGGAGTCCGTATTTCCAAGATTAAAAACCTAGAAGATGATATTGCTTTGTCTTTAGCAGCATTGGGAATCCGTATTATTGCGCCGATTCCTGGAAGAGGAACTATCGGTATTGAGGTGCCAAATACAAATCCATCTACCGTTTCTATGCGTAGTGTGATTGCTTCACCTAAATTTCAAAGTGCTGAAATGGAGTTGCCGGTAGCGCTAGGGAAAACCATCTCCAATGAAACCTTTGTAGTGGATTTAGCTAAGATGCCACACTTGTTAATGGCAGGGGCAACAGGACAAGGAAAGTCGGTAGGATTAAATGCTTTACTTACTTCTTTGCTATACAAGAAACACCCAGCAGAAGTAAAATTTGTTTTGGTGGATCCGAAGAAAGTAGAACTTACGCTTTTCAATAAAATTGAACGCCATTACTTAGCGAAATTACCTGATTCTGAAGAAGCGATTATCACAGATAATGCGAAAGTTATTAATACATTAAATTCTCTTTGTATTGAAATGGACAATCGTTATAGTTTGTTGAAAGATGCAATGGTACGCAATATCAAAGAGTACAATGAGAAATTCAAACAAAGGCGTTTGAATCCCGAAAATGGACATCGTTTTCTGCCTTATATTGTCTTGGTGATTGACGAGTTCGCAGATTTAATTATGACAGCTGGAAAAGATGTGGAAACGCCAATTGCTCGTTTAGCCCAGCTAGCACGTGCCATTGGAATTCACTTGATCATTGCAACACAACGTCCTTCGGTCAATGTTATTACGGGGATTATTAAAGCCAACTTCCCTGCTAGAATTGCGTTTCGCGTTACTTCGAAGATCGATTCACGTACAATTTTGGATCAGCAAGGTGCGGATCAATTAATTGGACGAGGGGATTTATTGTATACACAAGGAAATGAGTTAGTTCGTGTACAATGTGCATTTGTTGATACGCCAGAAGTGGAGAAAATAACAGAATACATCGGTGGACAGAAAGCGTATCCTGATGCGTATTTATTACCGGAATACGTTGGTGAAGAAGGAAGTGGAGTTGATTTGGATATGGATATAAGCGAACGCGATTCTTTGTTTAAGGACGCCGCTATTGTCATTGTGACGGCTCAACAAGGTTCTGCCTCTCTCTTACAGCGAAAATTGAAATTGGGCTATAATCGCGCAGGAAGAATTATCGATCAACTGGAAGCAGCTGGGATTGTGGGACCGTTCGAAGGGAGTAAAGCACGCAGTGTATTAATTCCAGACTTAGTGGCGCTGGAACACTTCTTCCAAGAAGAACAAAATGATCTATTTAACTAAGAAAACAAGAAACAAAAATGAAAAAAATACTAGTACTTTTATTGACTTGTACTGCAGCGTTAACTTATGGACAAACGAGTCAACGCGCTAGGAACTATTTAGATGAAGTAAATAAAAAAATAGCGGGATATTCAACGATTTCTATTGACTTTCACTATGCCCAAATTGACGGTAAATCGGGGGATATCAATCAAGAAACAGAAGGACATATTGATTTAAAAGAGAATTTATATCGCTTGTCTTTCATGGATATGACGCGTATTTTTGATGGAAAGAAAATCTACACGATCAGCGATGAAGATAAAGAAGTGACTGTTTCTAAATACGACCCCAATAAGATTGACAATGCTTTACCACTTCAAATACTAACTTTTTATAAGTCAGGGTATGATTTACAGTGGGATATTGCTCAGAATATCAAAGGAAAAGAAATTCAATACATTAAACTTATTCCAACAGATAAGAAATCGGGAATAAAAGAGGTGTTGGTAGGGGTAGATCACGCTACAAAACAGATCTATACTAAAATTCAAGTGAATAAAAACGGATCGAAGTCGGTGTTGACGGTTAAATCTTTTAAAACAAATCAAAGTATGTCGAAAAATCACTTTACCTTTACAAGCGCAGATTATCCAAATTATTACATCAATAACATAGATTAATTACGCTACGTGAAAATACTTGATCGCTATATACTAACCTCTTTTGTGTCAACGCTGTTTACAGTGTTTATTATTCTCTATTTCATATTCATATTACAGGGAATTTGGTTGTTCATTACAGAATTGGCCGGAAAGGATTTAGATTTCTTTATTATTGTGCAGTTTTTACTGTTTTATTCGCCTAAGATGATTCCCTTGGTCTTGCCTTTATCAGTGCTATTAGCCTCGATCATGACTTTTGGAAACTTTGCAGAACACTACGAGTTTGCCGCAATGAAAGCTTCTGGGATTTCTTTAAAACGCGCGATGCAACCGCTTTCTATCTTTATTGCCATACTAGCTATTATTTCCTTTTGGTTTGCAAATGACGTTATTCCAAAAGCTGAATATCGCTTTATCAATATGAGAAAGGAGATTTTGCAAACTAAACCTGCGATGGCGATTGCCGCCGGACAATTTAATGATGTAGGAGCGATTAATATAAAAGTAGATAAGAAAACAGGCGATAAAGGGCAATATCTCGAGAATGTTACCATGCATATCAAATCGGCCTCGGGTTATGATAATAAAGCTGTTATTCGTTCTATAGATGGTGAATTAGCGTCAGATAATACTTCGAATATTTTGAATTTGCATCTCTATGATGGAAATTACTATGAGGATGTCGTTCCTAAATCAAGTGCGCAAATGAGAAAAAAGCCCTTTATAAAAGTGGCTTTTGAAAAGTATACCATGAATATTGATCTAGTTGCACTGCAAGATGACGGTGCACAACGTGAAGAGATTAAGAATACCTATCATATGTTGAATATCAAGGAACTAACGTATACGATAGATTCCTTAGAGTCAAGCTTAACGAAGGAAAAGAATTCCAATATGGAAAATCTATTAGTTCGCTATAATACGATTTATACGCCATACAATTACAAGGCAAAGACAGCCGCTCAGTCAAGTGAAATACCAGTGATTGACAGTTTAAAAGTAAAAGAAAAGAGTATTGAAGGCGAATTTTTAACCGCGTTTACACCCAATAGTCAAGGGAGAATTGTACAATCTGCCATTGACTATACAAACAATATATTGTTCAATACGGAGAGCAATGATGCTTCTAGTTTGGCACAGATTAAAAAGATCAACGATCACTATTTGGCCTTATACGAAAAGTTTGTAATTGCATATTCATGCTTTTTAATGTACTTTATTGGAGCACCTTTAGGGGCGATTATCCGCAAAGGTGGATTGGGATTGCCTATTGTTTTCGCCGTTATTATTTTCATCCTCTACCACTTTGTCAATACATTTGGGAAGAAGTTAGCACAAGAAGATGGGATTCAACCGATTTTAGGTGCTTGGGCAGGGGCATTAATCTTAACACCTTTGGCAATTTTCCTTACGCTCAAGGCAACAAGAGATAATGGAGAAGTAAACTTTTTAGGCTTCTTTTATACCGTGGGTGACTTCTTTAAACGATTATTTTCCAAGAAGGAACAAACAGAAGAAAAACAAACCATAGAATAACACACACAAAAAATACTTAATTATGTCAACGAATCACATTCAACTAAATACGATAGAAGAAGCTATAGCAGATATCAAAGCAGGAAAGGTTATTATTGTCGTGGATGACGAAGATCGTGAGAATGAGGGAGATTTTATAGCAGCAGCGGAGATGGCTACTCCAGAAATGATCAACTTTATGGCCACTCATGGGCGTGGATTAATTTGCGCTCCATTGAATGAAAAGCGCTGCAAAGAGTTGGATCTAAAACCCATGGTGCAAAACAATACCGTATTACACCAAACGGCATTTACGGTTTCTATAGATTTGATCGGCAATGGATGTACAACGGGTATTTCTGTACAAGATAGAGCTAAAACGATTTTGTCTTTAGTTGATGAATCCACAAAACCAGAAGATTTAGGACGCCCTGGACACATTTTCCCTTTGATTGCGAAACAAGGCGGAGTATTGCGTCGAACTGGGCACACGGAGGCAGCAGTAGATTTAGCTCGTTTAGCTGGATTTAAATCTGCGGGTATCTTAGTTGAAATCCTAAATGAAGACGGTACAATGGCTCGTTTGCCACAATTGATTGAGGTGGCCAAAAAATGGGATTTAAAAATCATCTCGATTGAAGCATTGGTTGCTTACCGCATGAAACACGATAGTTTGATCGACAAAAAAGAAGATTTTGAAATTGAAACGCGTTTTGGAAAATTCCGCTTACGCGCTTATCAACAAATAACCAATAAACAGATTCATATCGCCTTGACAAGAGGGGAGTGGAGCGAAGAAGAAGCGATATTAACGCGTATCAATTCGATGATTGGAAGTAATGATATTTTAGATGCGTTAAGTGGTAAATTGGATTTGCGCATCGAAGCTGCTTTCAATAAGATTAATGAAGAAGGTAAAGGTGCTATTTTATTCATCAATCAAGATGCACAAAATATTAGTTTATTGAGACGTCTAAATTTCATTAAGGAGCAATTAAGCGGTAAATTGGATATAGAAACTCCAAAGTTACCTGGAGACGAAAAAGATTTTGGTATAGGAGCTCAAATTTTACATGACCTTGGTATCACCAATATTCGTTTAATGACCAATTCTGAACCAGAAAAACGCGTAGGTATGATGGGATACGGATTGGAAATTACCGATTATGTAACCTATTAAAAAGTAGTGTGTGAGGTAGTTGTGTTTTTTTGCATTAAAAATAGATTTTCTTTTTTGCATAATTGAAAAAACGCACTATATTTACACTCGCAATACAGAAGTAAAGCAGACTACTGGAGAAATGGCAGAGTGGTCGATTGCGGCAGTCTTGAAAACTGTTGACTGTAACAGGTCCGGGGGTTCGAATCCCTCTTTCTCCGCAACAATTAACCGTAAATAACTAAATACCAGTTGTTTACGGTTTTTTATTTCTTTATTTAGTCAACATTTAGCCAACAATTTCAAAAAGAGTTAATTTTTTAGACCTTTTCACACTTACCAAACCTTTGCCAAATTACATTGCTCTGATGTTGTTTATTAACCCTCTCCCTGATTAGGTTCTTTTCCTTTCTCCCTGATGACAATCAACCAAAATAAGAGTAATTTCATATAGAAGCATAAAACACCTTGCAGAGTTACCCTAACAAGTCGAGCAGAGAAAAAAAAGTTGAAAAATATTCTACCAAAAGCAGAAGTAAAGACCCCACCCATACCAACATAATCGAATTTCTTTTTGAATGAAACAGGGGGTATATTGCCCATATACTATTTACTCTCGTATTTACAGAATTTTTTACTTATTGGCTTTTGTCATAAATCAGACTTAGGATTGTTATGTTTTGGGTAGAATATAACAGTATATTGATTAAGCCTGAAATGATGATGAAAAGCAGGAAAGGGGCTTTGTTTTGGACAGATTCTGTTTTACTGTTACTACCTCCTTTGTAGTATCCGTTGAGGTAGTCATACAACGGAATAGAAAGCCACAGAAAGCCTGAAAACAGAAGCGTTGAGATAATTCCTGTCAATGGTAATAAAACCCAAAGAACAGGCTTATTTAGCATATCTTCATTCAGGTAGCTTAGAACTGTTGTAATACTCGAAAAAATGAGAATTATCCAAGTCTTATGTTTGGTTATTAGCCCCATAGGGTTAGCTTTTTAACGTTTTGATACTCCATTTTGTAGCATAGTAGATATAACGAAAAATGAACAAAATGACAAGCACTCCTGTAAACACTTTCAAACCTAACTCGTCATCATCTCCAAATCCCAATACAAACAATATTGTTATGGCAATCAGAAACAAAACAAACCCTGACAATACAAACAGAAATTCTCTTGCTATAACTCTCTTTATCGACTTGTATTTGCCTTTGTTTAGGGCTTGTTCAACTTTATCAGATTGAGAAATTGTATCCACTCGTTGAGGTGTGGATACTGTTTCATTTACAGGTTCATCTTCTGTAATTTCAGTCGGTTTAAGCTCCTCTAATTCGTCCAAAAGTTGTAAAACACCCTTGCTCTTAACTTCTGCTTTTTCTTCGTCAGAAAGACTGTTAAACCAGTTTGTTTTGGTCAGATAGTTATTTGCTTTACTAAGTAAATCGTTGGTAGTATGAGAGGTTTTTGAGTGTTTTTTCAGTTCTCTGACTAAGTCTAATGCTATATCGTTTGGAATATTATTCATCTTTGTATTGATTTAGTTTGCGTTCAGCGTTATTTAGAATTTCTTGTAATCGTTCATAATCTGTGTGGTCATTGAGATTTAATTCTTTAATCTCTGACAAACTATCAGTTTCTTTATCGTCCTGAACAGGCATTTGTATCACAGAGTTATTCAAAGCATCTCTTAGAGCTAAATATTCGGATTTATGGACAATCTTCATTAGCCATAAATTAAAGGCTTTAGACAATCTGTAAGCTCCGAAAACAGACAAGACTAAGAATACAAACCAAAATTTTTCAGCTATAACACCTACTATTCCTTGACCTGAAACAGATGTATATGTGCCGTCTGAATTATACCCACTAAACAAATCAAATTCGTCAATGATATAACCCAATAATGTCATTAGTAAAGAAATTAGAAAGAAACTAACGAGAAGACTAACAACAAGTGTAATTAGCTTGATTCCTATATGAAAATTGGGAAGTATCTTAACTTGGTTCTGCTTTTTACACAGGAAAAACTCTTTACCTTGAAATGAGATTTTTGTTTTTTGATTGTTTTCTAACTCTTTTACCGTTTTTTGAATATCTGTTTCCATTCCTGAAAATATCCACCAGTACCGAAAGTGAAGTTTGATTTTGAACAAAAGAAAAGCACGGTACTTTAGCTTACTGTTCAAGAGGCACTGGTATTGCCCGAAACACAAATAAGCCAAGCCCGTGCCTAAACACGAGCATTGAGCCTATTATTCTTGTGTTTCTTAAAAATTACCAGTTTTCTTGAACAAGATTAATAGCTAATGCTAATCTATTTTTTACTATCTAAAATTTTCTTTTACTTATATTTTCTGTTTTATCATTTCTGCAAATTTACGAATTGTGATACATATTCTACTGATAAACATCTGATTTATCAAACTAATTTCAGGAAACTTCTGCTTTCGTTCTGAAACTCAAACCCATTATTCGTCAGAGAAATTTTCCCCTTGACTTGTACTGACTTTGTTTCAGAAGATAGAACGATTGGACTTTTACCAAGATTCCTTATGAATAGCTTATGAAAGATTATAAAGTATAAAATTTGGAGCTTCTCTCCTGTGATACCAATATCTATTTCCTGATTGTAAAGCCTTACTAATGATTCAGTTGTTTCATATACCAATCTGTGAAGATGAAACTCTGCAAAGTCATCAACGTCAATATCCTCGCAAAAGTGTAGAATTGTGTTTTTAATTTCAGAATAAGAATCTTTCATACATATTTTTTCTTTAGAGTTAGACTCATCGTTTTACCACCTTCGCTTGTCAGCAGGTTGGTAGTGCTTTTGCACTTCTTGATGAATGGGGCAAAATTAGAAAGTAATTTACTACCTACAAAGTAATTTACCAATTATTGAATATAAAAATTACTATTGACTTTGATTAATCTCTATAATCTTTGTTGTCATTGAATCTGAACTATCCCTGTTCAGGCTAATTCCTTTTATCTTTAGTTCGTCTTGAATGACCTTTTTATCAAAGTCTAACTTATCCAGCAGATACTGGTGCTTTATCTCAAATGTTCTAAATAAGTCATCCCAAGTTAAAGCATATATTTCATAACGTCCTGCTTGTTGAACCAAGAAACGTTTTCCTTTATCTCTAAAGGCTTCATATTGTTTTTTTATGTAATCATCAACTTGGTTACTTATTACATAGAATTTCCAGTTTCTCAATTGGCTATTGAACCTGTCTTCTTTCAGAATAAAATCTAAATAATCATCAATCTGTCTAAATTCTGTTTTCGTGATAGGTACAGTAGGTCTTTTTAGCTCTATAAGGATGTTTTCTTCTAATTGGTACTGCTCATCTTGTGTATCAGGAATATTACGCTTTCTACAAGCAAATATGTCTGGTCGTCTTTTCCAATCGTAAGAATTAATTTCTTGCTTTTCTGTAATACCGTCAATTATGTACAAGTAATTTGAAAGTAATTCTTCAAAATTTCTATCAGCTGATGTTAAGTGATATTGTTCTCCAAACATCCAGTAATTTTCTTCAATGACTTTTTGAATATGGTTTCTTTCTGTTGTAAATTTTTTTAAATCAAAAGTCAAGGTTTTTAATAACTCTACGACTTTATATCTATCATCAATCAGTTTTATTGTTTCTGTTATTTTTGAAAGTCCTGTTTTCTTTAACACTTTAGAAAGTTCTTCTCTTTCTTCACTTGTCAGCCTTGTTACATTTTCAATAATGGTTATTATATTTTCTCTTTCGTCTGTATCTAATAACAGATTAAGAAAACCTATAAAAGTAACTTCTTGTTCTGATTTTAGACCTTTGAATATTTTTGGTTGAACACAGTAAAGCTCTTTAACAACGGTAATTAAATCTTGTTTTCTTGCTTGTTCATAATCATTTTTTCCAAATTTTGGAAAAACTCCCTTACTTTCATATTTAAGAACTAAATCATTAGCAGCATTTTCTCTGACAAAGTCTTTTTGTTTTCTGAATAGAAACTCGTTCAAGTCCTTAATAAGTGTTTTAAAAACTATATGTGTTTGATTTCTATTAAATATATTTTCGTCACTATCATTGCTATCTAAAACAAAACTGTCAAAGTATTGAGATTCCACGAAAACGCTATGATGAAAATCTATTGCGTTGTTGTTGTATGATGTGAGCTTTTTGGCACTTTCTCTTTTTTCTCCATTCAAGAAGTAGTAATAGTACTTATCTCCAATACTTTCATTCCATCTAATGTATGTAACCAAAAACTTATGATTAATGTTATCATTATCTTTGATTGAAAGCTCTCTAATATCACTTTCTGCTATTATAGATTGATAATTGATAGGGGTGTCATTTATACACAGGGAAAAATCATTATCCTTATTTAAAAATAAAAACCAACCAAATTCTCTGACCAAGTGTAGTACAAATTCTTCTGAATCGAAATGATAAGCAGTCACGCCAAAAAGCTCATCAAGTATTACATCTGTACCTGTTGGCTTATCATCATAAACTTTTTTATTAAGGTCTTCGTATTCGTGTTTACTATTCTTTGATATAACAATATCATAAGCAAGTGTTTTGCCGTCCTGTTTACACGCCGTTTTCCAAGTGGCTTTACCTGCCAATGTAGCAAAAGAATATCTACCTTTTCCCTTTTTACCTCTCGTGTAGGATGACCTTTGAAATGAGTTTCTTTTTTGAGAATCTAAGAAAGCACCAAAGGTCTGATTTAATGTGCCGTAGTCAATTCCCTCTCCATTATCAGATATTGTTAGAGAATTAATTGTATCTATTTCGTTGGTGTCGAATTTTATGTTTACCCAAGTTGCTTTGGCAGCATAACCATTCCATATCAATTCTGCAATCGCCTCCTTATAGTCTTTAGGAATCCCTGCTGATTCAATACTGGTATCATTGATAGATGCTTGATTTTTCATAACAACTCTTTTGTTTAATAGAGATTGACAAATATAGTTTTTAATCTCTTGACAACAAAGGTATATTCTTATTTCTTGTAAAATAAAAAAATGCTAAATACTGATTATCAATATTTAGCATTTTTAAAATTTTACTGATTTTGAAAAACTGCAACATTAGGGGGTAAAAGGATTGTTATACATATAGTATATACTACAAGTATATTCTTTACAGGTATTCCTTACTATTATTATTACCAGTATTCCTCTTTAGTATTTACTTTTAAAGTTGTTATATCATACAACAGTCTTTCTGTTTCTTCTTTCAGTAGAGGTAGATAATTCTCTGTCGTTACCAAGCTGTCGTGAATGCTCCATAAAGGAATATCAGGATATTTCTTGTTAAATTGCAAAGCAACATAGTCTAACAAACAGTATGCTTCTATATGACTTAACAATGTATAAAGCTCAACACATTCATTTTTGATATAACTCATAATTTTGAATACACTTGGAAATTTATCTCTGAACATTTTTATCTCTGGAACAGTTGATTTAGAACTACTATAAAAAATCTCCATAACAACCGATTTAGCAAAATCTCTTTCAGATTCGTAAACTTCTTTTTTTCTCGGTTCTTCTTTGTTAATTATTTTCTTTTTACGATTAGAGTAATTTGTAACCATTCTGAATGGCTTTCCTGCTTCATCATAGGTAATATCTAATTCTTCCTGAATCAAAGTGTAAAAATCTTCTTTATCATCAATAACTGACAGAACAAACCTTTCTACCTCATCTCTGTCAATTTCCAAAGCAAATAACTCTTCTATGTTTTTATTTGTCAATAAAGAGGTTGAAGTTGCTCCAATCTGCTTAAAAAGTTTCTTGTCCTTTGACAAAATAGCTTTCAGAATAACCGACAAGAAATAAGGTTGTGAAGTCCGAACATCAACACAGCCTAAATATTTTCCTTTGTAGGTTACAAATGCTCTAAGAATCTTGTTTAATCTTGTTAGACTGCTATGTAACCTGTTATCAGATTCAGGTTTAATGGAATAATGCCAGTCCTGTGTATGAAATTCGGTTATAAGTTGTGTGCCACACAAATATTTTGCATAATTTTCTTTTAGATACGGTTCTACTACTTTAAAAGCCTTGCGACTGTTAATCTGTAAATGCTCATCAAAGAACTTAACAAGATGAGGTCTTTGAGCTTTACAGATTTCTTTTCCTTTTACAACTGTTGTTTTATCTGTAAACTTACCAAGTAGTTTTTTATCTGTAATCGGATAACTTACAATCTCATTACAAGAATACTTATCAGCTATTTTATAAGTTCTGCTTTCTCCTGTATCTGCTCCATACTCCTTAACCAATTCTATCAATTCTTTCTTAACTAAAAAATCAATGTAGGTTTTGTAATTGCTGGAATATTCTTTCATTATTTGAGAATTTAGTCGGGCTGTTCTTTCTTCCTGTTCTTCACTTCTGTAAAAAGTAGGTAATTTATTGATTAGGCTTACAAAGAATACTGCGTAATCGAGTTTTAGCTGTTTTTGACTAAATTGGTTGTGCTGAATCAAAAGCCCTCTTAAATCGCTTAAAAGAACTTTTTGTATAATGACTGTTTTCATAGCAACGATTATTTTTGTTGAATCATTGCTTTGTCAATATCAGACTGTTTGTAGTAAACTCTACGTCCGATATAACAAGGCATTAAATACCCTTTATTCTTCCAATTCCAAAGAGTGCCTAAATCGACTTCTAACAGTCTGGCTGCTTCTTTTCGAGTTATATAACCCTCTCTTTGAACTTGCGGAGTTAACGAGTTTTTTAATGCCTTAATTTCAGATTTTAATCCCTCTAAAATCTCTTGTTGTAACTGTTGGGGATTTACCCCTAAAATTTGAATTTGTTCCATAATATTTCTTATTTTATGATTATGGTACAAAGGTCTATTAGGGGGATTTTAGGGAATCCCTAAAAAGATTGAATCGAATTTAATCAGGTAGTTCTACTCCTAACTCTATGAGTTTTAATCTGATTTTTTCGACAGACTTCTCATTACTGAACGGATTATTTTTTTGACTAACTTCTCGATTGTTTATCGGGTTAAGTGCTGATTGTATTGATTGTGGTTTCTCTCCAGTAATAGCACTCAAAACAGATGCTATTTGATTATTGGAAACACCATACTTGTATTTACTTCTTACGAACTCAATTACACCTAAAAGTTCTAAGTAAATAATTTTCTGCGATAAGTTAGTATCACTCAAGTCTATTAATTCGGTTTCATTACTTGAAATTGTATTTTTTACATAATAAAATTTCAAATTGTTGTAATCATCTTTTGTTTTAACTAACTTGTATCCTAATTGATTAACACTATCTTGTAAAAATTCTTTAGTTCTCCGAAAAGAAGCCTTTATTTGCTCTCTTAACTCATCAGGACTGTAATATTCGACTTTATCCTCATTCAGTAAGATATAATCATTCAGAATAAAATCAATCTCCAAAACATCAATTTTGTCTTCTAAAAACTTTGATAATCTTTGTTGGTAATGATTTTGGTATATACTGAATGGACAGCCAGTAAAATATTTCCCTTTCTCTGATAGTGATTTATACTCTTTAGCAAAGGATTGAGTTAGTTCTGTTCCCCAATTTTTACCTGTTTTCTTGTTTATGTGAAATTCAGGTTCAGAGGGTACGTCAGGAGGTAAAACTCTTGCAAACTCAATAAACTCATCTAATATTTTCGTTGTTTCTTTAAACTCTACTGGTATCATAACTATCAATTATTAGCTGTTTTTAAAACTGTTAATTTTACTGGTTCTTTGTCATTCTTTGTTTTCTCTCTTTCTTGAGCTTTGTTTTTCCATATTTCAGCTAACTGGAGAGAATAATCAATCGGCTCTTTACCTATGTAATTCAAAAACATTTCTTCTGTACCGTGTCCTGTGATGTTCATTAATAAAGGTGTTGGATATTCTCTTTGAGCATAAAAGTTTGTAGCAAAACTTCTGCGACACGAATGGGAAGATGCTAATTTCCATTTGGCGTGTTTACCTGTTTTGTTTCGTTTTGTTTCGTGGTCGAGTAAATTACCAGTTACCACATCGTTAATTTCAGCAATCTCACACACGTCTTTGATATGTCTGTTAAACAAGGTTGTACAGCTATCCATATTCTCTGCTAATTTCGGTGGAAATTTACCCTTTCTTTTATCTAATACTTTTTGTACTTCTTCGTGAATAGGAATCTGAACTAATTTATCTGTTTTCTCCTGTGTTAATACCACAAAGTCATAACCTCCTATTTTTTCAATCATTTTGGTATTCATTCTAAATAAGTCTGATGCTCTTTGACCCAAATAGCAACCTATCACAAACCAGTCTCTTGTGATGTTATGAACATCTTTCTTAAATTCCTTATCTCTAATAGTATTAATTTCATCGAACGAAAAAGTAACAATCGGAGGTTTTATTGTAAATCCAGTAAAATCATCAATCTGTACACTCACTTCTATACCGCTTTTACGAGCATCTCTGATAATTGTTTTCACAAAACTTATATATCTACCTGCTGTGTTCTGATTAATTTTATCTACTTGGGTCAAGTATTCCAAGAACTCACTTCTAAAGTTCAAATCTACGTCCTTGACTAAATATTTTTTCTTTTTATGTATTTGAAAATCTTTTAGCTTAGATACGATTGTTGTGTACTTTGTGATAGTGTCTTTGCTTACTCCCATTTTACCTCCTTGTGAAACCCTGAAAGGAAGTCGGCTTATAAAATGCTCTCCGTACTCTACCAAATATTCTAACGATTCAGGTTCTTTCCTACCGTGAAATAAGTCTATAATCCCCAATAACCAATCTCCGTCTATAAGAACTCCTTTGGAGTTATCTGTATTGAATTGCTCAATAACAAACGATTCTAACTTTTTGAGATTAGACTGTATCTGTTTGTTATGTGCATTGTTCATTTTCGGAAAACTTGTTGCACTACTCCAGTCTTGAGGATTACAAACATAACCAGTCTTTCTCTTTAATCCTTTTTTTCTTCCTAAAGAAAGACGGAGATATACTGGTGCGTTAGGATTACTGCTCTGTAAAAGATATTTGATTGTAGCCATAATGAGAATGTTTTACAGCCACAAAATTAGTGATTAAAATATATTTAGTCAACATTTAGTCAACAATTATTCAATTTATTTCAATCTTAAAAAACTTAATTGAATATTAAAAACACCATAATATGCTGTTATTAAGTAAATTATTTTACATCGAGATTGATTAAGATTGAAGTAAATTATATAAAAAATGATTGTTTAAGTCCCTCTTTCTCCGCTGATTTATAAAAGATAACTTTTTAAAAGTCATCAAAAAAGCACAAAACCTATGATTCACAATGAGTTATAGGTTTTTTCTTTTTTAGGGGTATCGCATTTTGTTCAAAAGTGCACGTAAAAAGGTTATAGATTCGGTGCACAAAAAAATATTCAAGTGATGCGCACCTTTCAACTTAGCAAACCCTGACGCCAAAGGGTGCCAGAGAGTTTTAGACTGTGATTTTGGAACGTTTTAATTCGACATTTATTAATATTAAAAACAGTTGAATTATGTTAGAAAAACAGTTATCAATTAATTTCTTTCTTAAACCCAATAGAGAGAAAAGTGATTTAAGAGGTGTTTACCTTAGAATCACAGTAGATGGTATTCGCAAAGAGACTTCTCTTAGTCACAAGTGGGATATCAAAAGATGGAACCAAAAAGCAGGTCGTGCTAATGGCGCTAAAGAAGATGCTAAAACGCTAAACTACATCTTAGATACAATCATATCTAAGATTTGGATATCCAAACGAAATCTGGACAATTAGTTAAGCAGCTTTATTACTATTTATTATTTGATTAAATTCGTTGATT
>NZ_JBMVQP010000047.1:0-19719 GCF_050522425.1 Myroides sp. C6-3
CGACCCTTCGTTGCCTCAGGGTGACATACTGTGTGTGGGTACTGTGATCGGTTAACGGTTAACGGTTAACGGTTAACAGTAGATTTTTCTGAAATAGCAAGTGTTTTCTTTCAAGGACTCGTAGGATGCGACCCTTCGTTGCCTCAGGGTGACATACTGTGTGTGGGTACTGTGTGTGGGTACTGTGTGTGGGTACTGTGTGTGGGTACTGTGTGTGGGTACTGTGTGTATTCAACGCTCGTCAATCACCCCAGTCACTCACCCCTCCAACAACCCTTACTCGTCTTTCAAGGACTCGTAGGATGCGACCCTTCGTTGCCTCAGGGTGACATACTGTGTGGGGGTACTGTGATCGGTTAACGGTTAACGGTTAACGGTTAACAGTAGATTTTTCTGAAATAGCAAGCATTTTCTTTAAAAACACAAACCTCACAACGAGCAAACCTCACAACGAGCAAACCTCACAACGAACGACAATCAAAAAACATCCCTATCTTTGTTCAAAAGGAAATCGGATCATGTTTAGGCACCAAGGTAAAAATCGCGCATACTCTCACAATCTCAAATTAGCTTCCCTACTATCCGGTGTAGCGGGGATCGTTAATATTGTGGGGGTATTGGGTTTGAGTACCTTAACCACCAATGTGACGGGGCATTTTGCTTTTTTTGCAGAAGAAGTCATCGAAGAAAACTACAGCAGAGCCTTCGTTTATCTTATTTATACCTTTTTCTTTTTGTTGGGTTCCTTTATTTCTAGTCTTATTATGGAATGGGTACTCAAACACAAACCAGAAGTGTCCTATGTAATTCCGATTTTAATAGAAGTGGTCTTATTGCTAGGAATCAGTACTGTGGATGTTTTTTATGTAGGTGCTTTGCAGAAATACAGTGTGTTCTGCGCTTTGGTGTTGCTGTTTTCTATGGGACTCCAAAATTCCTTGGTAACGAGAGTTTCCGGTGCAGTAGTACGCACCACACACCTTACGGGGTTGTTTACTGATTTGGGGATTGTACTCTCTCAGTTGTTCTTCTATAAAAATAGAGCCGAACGCATCCGCCTCTTTCGCAGTGTCTTTTTGATGCTTGCTATTATTGGCTGTTTCTTCGTTGGTTGTGTAGCAGGTGGATTTTTGTACTTTCACTATCAGTTTAAAACACTAGCCCTAGCTGCTATACTGCTGCTATTCGCCCTTTGGTATGATCAATTACTGATGAGTTACTACACCTTGAGAAGAAGAATTAGATTGTAGCGTTAACTGTTCACCGTTAACTGTTAACTGTTCACCAATTGTCGATTAAAGCAAAAACTTTCTTATTTCAGAAAAATCTACCGTTAACTGTTCACTGTTCACTGTTAACTGTTAACTGTTAACTGTTAACTGTTAACTGTTCAAGCTTCTCATCGCTTTCTTCACAATATAAGCCGTTGCTTTTGTATCACTTTCTTTGCTCCATTGAGCGCAGCGATTACGCACAAAATCAGGTTGCGTTTTACTAGCGTCATTCAGCCAGTTGGCTACACTATCTTGTACGTATTTAGCGGGGTCATTGCGAAGGTTTTCCAATAAAGGCAAGGCGAGGGTAGGATTGGCTTTAAGCTCTTCGATATGTGCACACCAAACCCCACGGGGGCGAGTGGATTCTGTAGCAAAGCGACGGATATTCTCATCTGCGTGGAGTGTCCAAGGTAAGAGTGTTTCCAAACTCAGCGATAAATTAGCAATAATAGTAGAGCGTACCGCCATCCAGGCGGTTTCGCGAACACCAAAATGCGAATCCGCTGCGAAAGCTTGAATCGCCTCTAGTTTTTCTAACGGACTATACGTTGGGTGTAAACCGATCATATACGTAGCCCAACAGCGAACCATATCCGCAGGATGTTTACTTACAATAGAAAAGAGGTCCTCGTCTTTTGCTGCTGTTGCTTGTAGAAGGAGTAATTCGCCAATCGTTGCATTTCTCAAAGTAATGGTCGGTTTTTTTAGCGCAGCTAATGCGGTGTGTATTGCAGGCAAATAATGCGTTCGGTTGCACTGCTCTAAAACGGTTTGTAGCAAAACACTCGAGTCAATAGCCAGCCATTCCACTAAATTTGCTGTTTCTATTTCACCGCGATTCAACTGCTCTAATACTGCAGGGGGAATCCCCGCAACTGTTTTAGATCCTTTTCTCTTTACTTGATCCATGCTTCTTCGTATTTGTTTATACAAAGGTTGTTCTCTTTTTTTATTCTTGCAATACCGCATAAAAAAGTCACCTATGTTTTTTGAATGAGTGATCCGTGATCTGTTATAAGGTATCGGTAGAGTTAACGGTTGACGGTCTTAACAAACAACAATTGACAATCGACAAACCACCACCACCCTAATGGTTTAAATTCGATAGAAAAATTAATAAACAAACAGATAAGGTGGTTTAAAGTCAATAATTTAGTCGGTTTTAACCTTTTATTTGTTTAATGAGTAGTTTTTTAAGGGAGGGAGAGAATGCTTTTACTTAAAAATAATAAAAGGAATGTTATGCGTAATGGTTAAAAAATGTACCTTTGTGTGCTTAGGGAAATAGCTTAAGCTAAAAACACCTTACTTTTTTATCTGAAATTAGAAGTAATAAGAAAGTAACCAAAAATGAAAAAGAAAATTAAGATTGCTGTTATAGGGCAGGGCTACGTTGGTTTGCCTTTGGCACTAGCGTTTTCAAAACACTACCCTGTAGTGGGTTTTGATATTAACGCAAAGCGTATTTCGAGCTTAAAACAAGCGCAAGACGACACCAAAGAAGCGGATCAAGAGCAGTTAAAGGTATCGTTAATGACCTACCAAACTTCTGGTGGTGTTGTTGGATATTTGCCTAGTTGTGAGATTAAAGATTTAGCAGAGGCTAATGTCTTTATCATTACCGTTCCCACGCCTATCAATCAATTTAATGCACCTGATTTATCTCCCTTAAAAAGCGCTTCTCGCTTGGTCGGAGAGGTACTCAAGCCTGAGGATATCGTAATTTATGAATCTACGGTATATCCCGGATGTACAGAAGAAGAGTGTATCCCTGTACTCGAAGCTACATCCAAACTACAGTTTAACCGCGATTTTTACGTGGGTTATTCACCCGAGCGAATCAATCCTGGTGATAAAGTCAATACCTTAGAAACCATTGTTAAAGTAACTTCGGGTAGTACACCTGCTATTGCAGAAGAAATCGATCAACTCTACCAACAAATCATTCAAGCCGGAACGCATAAAGCAACTTCTATCAAGGTAGCAGAGGCTGCGAAAGTAATTGAAAATGCACAGCGCGATGTCAATATATCTTTTGTCAATGAATTGGCGTTGATCTTTGATCGCATTGGCATTGACACACAAGAAGTGTTAGAAGCAGCCGGAACCAAGTTTAACTTTTTAAAGTTTAGACCTGGGTTGGTAGGTGGACATTGTATTTCGGTAGATCCGTATTATTTAGCACATAAAGCCATTCAGTTGGGCTATTATCCTGATGTGATTCTTTCGGGGAGAAGGGTAAACGACGAAATTCCTATTTTTATAGCGAGTAAGGTGGTGAAGCTCATGGTACAGCAAAATATCAATGTAAGTCAAGCTAAGGTGTTGTTGTTGGGCTTTGCCTTTAAGGAGAATTGCCCCGATACGCGCAATACCAAAGTGGCGAATATATACGAAGAGTTGATCTCGTATGGCATAGCCGTGGAAGTATGTGATCCGTGGGTAAACCCTGACGAAGTAAGAGCGGAATACGGTTTGGAGTTGGTGTCGTCTAACGATATCCTCCAA
Organism: Myroides sp. C6-3; assembly: GCF_050522425.1. NCBI lineage: Bacteria > Pseudomonadati > Bacteroidota > Flavobacteriia > Flavobacteriales > Flavobacteriaceae > Myroides > Myroides sp. C6-3. The sequence continues at coordinate 3,786 of NZ_JBMVQP010000047.1, forward strand.
CAGCAATACGACGCTGTGGTGCTAACCACGGCACATAGAGAATTTGATAAATTGAACGTTCGTGAATTAGTACATCAAATGGGCGTTGTGTTTGACACCAAAAGTGTGTTAGACCAAGATAAAGTAGATAGTAGATTATAATAAGATTGTAAAAAATGAAAAGTATTACTAAAATTTGTTGCGTAGGTGCAGGGTATGTAGGTGGACCTACGATGGCTGTTATTGCGCAGAAAAATCCTCATATTCAAATCACCGTAGTAGATATTAACGAAGCGCGTATTCAGGCGTGGAATGATGCAGACTTGAACAAGTTACCTATTTACGAGCCTGGTTTGGATGCTGTGGTAGCGGAAGCAAGAGGGCGTAACTTATTTTTTGATACGAACGTAGATAAAGCCATTGACGAAGCGGATATGATTTTTATTTCCGTGAATACCCCAACCAAAACCTATGGGAAGGGGAAGGGCATGGCAGCGGATTTAAAGTATATTGAGCTATGTGCACGTCAGATTGCTCGCGTGGCAAAGACAGATAAAATCGTAGTAGAAAAATCAACCTTACCCGTGCGTACGGCACAGGCGATCAAGCGCATTTTAGATCAAACGGGTAATGGCGTAGCGTTTCAAATCTTGTCCAATCCGGAGTTTTTAGCAGAAGGAACGGCCATTCAAGATTTGATGAACCCCGATCGCGTATTGATTGGAGGAGAAGAAACGCCAAAAGGACAAGAGGCTATCGAGGCATTAGCGGCGATTTACGGGGCTTGGGTACCCCAAGAGCGCATCTTGCGCACCAACGTTTGGTCGTCTGAATTGTCTAAGCTAACGGCTAATGCTTTCCTGGCACAACGCGTGTCTTCCATCAATGCTATTTCTGAGCTATGCGAAGCTTCGGGAGCAGATGTGAGTGAGGTAGCGAGAGCCATCGGAACGGATAGCCGCATCGGAAGCAAGTTCTTAAAGGCTTCTGTTGGGTTTGGAGGGTCGTGCTTCCAAAAAGATATTTTAAACTTGGTGTACATTGCCAAATCGTACGGCTTAGACGAAGTAGCCGACTATTGGGAGCAAGTAATCCTGATGAACGACTACCAAAAGCGCCGTTTTGCTGAAAACATCGTGAGTACGCTGTTCAATACCGTAAATGATAAGAAAATTGCCTTCTTGGGGTGGGCGTTCAAAAAAGATACCAACGACACCCGCGAATCTGCTGCTATTTATGTAGCCAATGACTTGATGGAAGAAGAAGCGCAAATTCACGTGTATGATCCGAAAGTAACGGAACAGCAAATGCTGTCGGATTTAGACTATTTGGCAACGCGTGAGCCAGAAGCAAATAGAAAACACCTAACGGTACACCCTGATCCTTACGCGGCTTTGCAAGACGCCCACGGTATTGCGGTGTTAACGGAATGGGACGAGTTTAAAACCTATGATTGGCAACGCATCTACAATACAATGCAAAAACCTGCGTTTGTCTTTGATGGACGTAATATTTTAGATCGTCAAGCTTTGGAGCAAATTGGTTTTGAGGTATATACAATTGGTAGAGGATTAAATTAGAGTGATATGAATACTATATTAGTAACAGGCGGAGCGGGATTTATAGGTTATTTTACAACACAGCGTTTACTTGATGATGGCTACGCTGTTGTTAGTATTGACAATGTTAATGATTACTATGATGTTAATTTAAAGTATGCTAGATTAAGAGAATTAGGAATTGATAAGGAAAAAGCAGAAAAATGGGGAGAATCAGTACAGTCAACATTGTATGAGCATTTAACCTTTTATCGAATTAATTTAGAAGATCGAATGCTTTTGCCTCAACTTTTTGAACAATACAAGTTTGACGGTGTTATTAATTTAGCCGCCCAGGCAGGTGTTCGTTATAGTTTAGAAAACCCAATGGCTTATGTTGATAGCAATCTAGTCGGATTTGTAAATCTATTAGAGTGTTGTAGACACAGTAAAATTAAGCATTTAGTCTATGCTTCTAGTTCTTCTGTTTATGGTGAAAACCCTAAAGTTCCGTTTGGAGAAGAAGATCGAGTGGATTATCCTGTTAGTTTATATGCAGCGACTAAGAAAGCAAATGAATTGATGGCACATACCTATAGCTATTTGTATCAATTGCCGACCTCTGGTTTGCGTTTCTTTACTGTTTATGGTCCTTATGGAAGACCTGATATGGCTCCGATTCTGTTTGCTTCGGCTATTACAGAGGGAAGAGCAATTAAGGTTTTTAATAATGGTGATATGAGTCGAGATTTTACTTATATTGATGATATTGTGTCTGGAATACTACTTACTCTACTGCATCCACCAACAAAAGAATTAGAAAAGCCATATTATCAGTTATTTAATATTGGCAATGGAGCCCCTGTTTCTCTAATGGAATTTATAGAAACACTAGAAACAGAATTAGGACAAGTAGCTGAAAAAAATATGATGCCAATGCAAGCAGGTGATGTTCCAAGAACATGGGCTGATACTACTAATTTAGGTAAAATAGGGTATAAAAGTACAACGTCTATTACAGAGGGGGTGAAAAGCTTTGTTGAATGGTTTAAAAAGTATTTTAGTAATTAATATGCGAAAGATTTTAGTAATTAATACTTCAACTATTAGGGCAGGTGGAGCTATTCAGGTGGCCATTAATGTTATAAAACAAAGCTTTAAAGAACAAGATTTTGATGTTTATTATATAACAAATAAGATTTTGTTTGAATTAATAGCTACAAATAAAAGTAAGACTTTAATCGTTTCAGAATATCCTTCAAATATTTTTGCCACAAAGGTAAAAAGAGAGATAAGAAATTATGCTGAGAGTGTAAAGGCAGATGTTGTTTATTCTGTTGGAGCGCCTTCATACATCAATTTTAAGTGCAAAGAAGTTTTAAGATTAACTAATCCTTGGTTAATTGAGAAGGATACTGTTGCTTATAAAAAACTTTCTTTTATTGGGCAATTTCGTGCAAGATTAGAGGTTCTGGTAAAAAAGCAATATTTAAATCGTGCTAAATATTTCATTACTCAAACATTAGATGCTAAACAAAAAATCGTTGCTAATTTGGGTAAAAAAGAAGAAAATGTTTATGTAATACAAAATGTTTATTCTTATAATTTTGAAGAATTTGTTAGTTTAAATTTTGAAAGAGATTATAAAGGAGTTAGAAATATTATATGTGTATCTGCTAATTATCCGCATAAAAATATAGAACTCTTAGTAGGAATTGCTGGTTTGATGAAGAAAAATAAAAAGAAAAATTATAAATTTTTTCTTACTATTCCAATAGAACAGTGGGAAGGCAGTCATGTAAACCATCTGATTAAACAGTATGATGTAGCTGATTATTTTGTAAATCTAGGAAAGCTTAAGTTAGATGAATTAGTTGAAGTTTATAAAATGGCTCATGTTTTCTTCTTACCTACTTTACTGGAGGTTTTCTCTGTAAGCTTTTTGGAATCAATGATTTTCGATGTACCAATTATTACTACTGATTTTAGCTTTAATAAAACGATTTGTGGTGATGCTGCTATGTATTTAGAAGACCCTTTTGACGTAAATGCAGGGTTATCTTATATAGAATTGATCTGTGAAGACGAGATTGTTAGAAATGATTTGATTAGGAAAGGAAAAAATGTTTTAGACGGAATTCCTTCAAATAAAGATGTTTATGAAAATCACTTTATAGTTTTAAAACAAATTGTTAGCTAATGCAAGTAAAAAGATCAATAGTGTTATTAGTGTCAACGCTTGTCGGAATGTTTTGTTTGTTAATTACAAATAAATTGATTACTAGTGTTTTAACTCAAGATGAGTTTGGGTTGTTTTCATATAGTCTTAATTTTTTTAATTTTATTCAAATTATAACAGCTTTAGGAGTTTTTTATCCTTTAAGTAGAGCACTTGCTAAAATAGAAAATAGATATGAGTATAGGAAAATATTAGGATTAGGGTATTTTTTTGTGCTTGTTATTTTTCTTTTGCAATTGGCTATAATAATTATTAGTTACTTTTTTTATTTTATTCCTTATAAAACTGAAGTAGTTAGTTTGATATTAATTTCCCTACCTTTTGTTTGGATTTTTAGTGCCAATAATTTAAGTGAAGTTTTATTCCAAAGCATGCAAAATGTTAAGTTTTTAGCTTTTTATAGGTTCATGCCTCGCCTTTTATTTTTGGTGTTTGTGGCGTTTTTGACTTGGTATTTAGAGTTTATATCTTCATTAGAGATCTTGTATTGTTTTTTAATCAGTTATGTGTTGGTTCATGTTTCTTGTTATTTCGCTCTAAAGCCAAGTTATGACAGTTTAAAGGAAAAAATTAAAGCTTTCTTAAGAAATGATTTTGCTTTCGGTTTTAATGTATACACAGGTTCATTAATATCATTAGGAGCTGTTAGTTTTACAGGAGTGTTAATAGGTTTTTTTAATAAGGAGAGTTCAGAAATTGGTTACTATAATTTAGCAATTCAGTTATCAACCCCATTAACATTATTGCCAAATGTTATAGCTACGAGTAATTATACAAATTTTGTTAATAGTAGATCTTTAAGTAAAAAGATACTTTTTTTAGTTGTATTTGTCTGTATACTATCCTTATTATTGATGTATCTCTCTTCAGATTTTATAGTAAAAATTATTTATGGTGAAGACTATTTTAGAGTTAGCGATATAAATAAAATTTTAATTATTGGTTATTTTTTTTATGGAATTGCTGATTGTTTTAATAAGTTTTTGTTAGCAAAGGGATTTGGTAAAGAAATACGAAATACTTCTATAATTATAGGTCTGTGTTTATTTCTAAGTAATATTATATTAATTCCTAAATATAGTGCAAGTGGTGCTGCTATTTCTGTTATTTTGGCAGGTGTTATTTATTTAGTTTTTTCTATATATTTTTATTTTACCAGAAAAGCTTTTTTTGAATGAGTCTACATATTTTAATCATAGTTTTATTATTTCTCTTGTCATGCTTCTTTGAAAGGAGTAGGGGCGTGAGTTTGTTAGTTTTTATTTATATGTGGTTATTGTGGGGATGGAATGCATGGAATGGGGATTATGAAGCTTATGAAGCTGTTTACCTAAGTACCACGTATGATACTATTTGGACAACAAATATTGAAAAGGGATATTTTTTAATTAATTATATTTTTAATAATATTTTTGGGTTAAAATTTTCAAGTTTCATGATTGTATTTGCTTTCTTTGTTCTTAGTATTGTGTATTATTTAAGTTCAAAGATTTGTGATAAGGTAGGGTATTTTAATATATTGTATTTTGTTATTTTTATATTAGAGTATGTATATATGCGTAATGCATTATCTCATGTTTTGATTTTATTCGTTCTGTTAGTCTCAATATACAATAATAAAATAAGTAAAAAAAAGTTTATTATTTATATTCTTTTGTGTGCTTTTATACACGCCAGTTCATTAACTTTTTTGATTTTGGTTTTTGCGATTAGCAACGAAAGAAAATTCAGTATATCAAAAATTGTAAAATATGCAATTGTAGTTTTTGCAATGGGTTTTTTCCTTTTTAATTTTGTTTCGGGTTACTTTGGAGGGTTTTTTCTCCATAAACTTAATGCATATTCAGGATTTAGCGGCATTTCTAATTCTTTTGTTGGATTAATAGTATTAGTTGCTTTAAGCGTTTACTATTATAATAATTGTTTGAATGTTAGTGTATTGTCACAAGATCAAATGAGAATAAGGATAATGTTCATAAATATTAATTTATTGTGTCTTTTTTTATTAACCTTTTTTTATTTTCTTCCTTATTTTGCACGATTATTTCGTTTACTTTTGATGTTTAATCTCATTGGATATTTATACTTTTTTAAGTATGTATTAAACTTGAGGCTTATCAGGCATTTTAGAACAATTATATTTGTTTTCTATTTTTCATTTGCTTTGTTGTTGCTACAAAATGCTACTCATTTATGGAGTACCTATCCTTTGTTTAATGTCAATAGGATATTTGGGATTAGTTACTATGAATCAATTTATTAGTTTATAAATGAAAAATATAGCTTATGCTTTTTTAGGACCTTTTCCTAAGGGAAATGTTTCAACTGTAAGAATTCTTTCTTACACAAAAGAATTGGTAAATAAAGGTTGCAATGTTACTGTTTATATTTTAGCACCAACTAATGATGCTAGAATTAATAGTCAAAAAGAGGGATGCTATCAAGGAGTTAACTATGTTTATTTATCTAAGATTTCTTGGGATAGAACCAAAGTTTCTCTTTTGATTAAATCATTATATTACATTCTAGGGGTGCTTAAATTTCTAATAGTATTACTGTCAAGAAAACACAATAGTGTTATTTCTTATCATAATGAGTTGTTGTTTAATACATTAACTAGTTTGGTGTGCAAGTGTATAAACATTCCTGTTATTCTTGATATTACAGAGTATCCTAAGAATTTCAAAAACAAATCTAGTTTTCAAAAAAAGGTTGAATGTTTCGCATTAAGAAGATATGATGGTATTATAACTGTAAGTAATGAATTAGTCGATTTTTATAGTATTATTTTAAAAAAGAGTGTTTTTAAAATGCCAATAACTATTGATGTTGATCGATATGAAAACTTAATACCTCCTAAAAAGAGAGTAAATGAAATTACTTGTGTTTTCGGTGTTCATAATAGAGATGGATTAATTAATACATTAGAGGTTTATCGTAATTATTATGATTTTTGTATAAATAATGATTTAGACATTTGGAAGCTTGTACTTATTGGGAATTTTGAGAGAATTAAACAATCACATAAAGATGTACTCGAATACGTTAAAAAGATTGAAGAAGAGGATTTTTATTCCTTTATAAAAGTAATAGGACAGATCGACAATGAGACTTTTCCAACTAGGATTGGTAAAAGTAAATTATTGATTAATACTCCTATGTCTTTTGTATCAGGTGGATTTCCTACAAAGCTGGGAGAATATCTGCTTTCAAGTGTACCTGTGATATATACAACAGCAGGAGAGATAAGTGAAGTACTAACTAATAAAGTTGATTCATATTTATTTGAACCTTTAGATTTAGCTTCTATATCAAACTGTATAGTGACTATTCAGAGTAATTATGTTGAGGCATGTGAGGTTGGTTTTAATGGAAGAAAAACGGCTTTAGAGGTTTTTAATGCCCAAACGTATATAGATAATTTATTAAAATATTGTTATAATGAAAATAAAGAATAAAACCCTGCTGATAACTGGAGGTACAGGGTCTTTTGGTACAGCAGTTTTACATCGTTTTTTAGAAACTGATCATTTTAAAGAAATTCGTATTTTTTCACGCGATGAGAAAAAACAAGATGATATGCGAAATTTGTATAAGAATGATAAAATCAAATATTATATAGGTGATGTACGCGATTTAAGTAGTGTAGAACCTGCTACCCGAGGTGTAGATTATATTTTTCACGCTGCCGCTTTAAAACAGGTTCCATCTTGTGAATTCTTCCCTATGCAAGCAGTAAAAACGAATGTAGAAGGGACACAAAATGTAATCCGTGCTGCGGCTTCTAATGGAGTGAAAAAAGTGATTTGTCTTTCCACTGACAAAGCTGCCTATCCGATTAATGCGATGGGGATTTCTAAAGCAATGATGGAAAAAGTTGCTGTTGCGGAAGCGCGTAATTTGACAGATACAGTTGTATGTTTGACACGTTATGGTAATGTGATGGCTTCTCGAGGGTCTGTTATTCCTCTTTTTTTAAATCAAATAAAAAAGAATGAAGCTATAACTATTACAGATCCATCGATGTCTCGTTTTTTTATGTCTTTAGAAGATGCGGTTGATTTGGTGTTGTTTGCTTTTGAAAATGGTAACCCAGGTGATTTGTTTGTTAATAAAGCGCCCGCGGGAAGTATAGGTGATTTGGCAAAAGCATTAATAGAATTGACAGGAAAGGAGGTACCAATTAAAATTATTGGCACTCGTCATGGTGAGAAGTTGTATGAGACATTATGTACTAGAGAAGAAATGATGAAGGCTGAGGATATGGGGGATTTTTATCGTGTACCAGCAGATAATCGTGATTTAAATTATGCGAAGTATTTTTCTGAAGGTAATGAAAATGTATCAGTTGTAGAAGATTATCATTCTCATAATACGAATCAACAAGGTGTTGAAGGATTAAAAGAATTAATCAGTAGATTACCTTTAATACGCAAAGAAATTTTTGGAGAAGATGTACAACAGTACGCAGAGTAAGAAGCATTTACTACTGGTTTTTTAAATGTTAGATTAGCAATTAGAATATATGCTTTTATTAGGTGAAAAATACCAAGATATACGAGGTAAGCTAACGTATAATAATGAGTTTAATGCTACAGTTATAAAACGTATATATACGATAGAAAATATATCGATTGATTTTATACGAGGATGGCAAGGACATCAAGTAGAACAACGTTGGTTTGCTGCTATGACTGGAAGCTTTGAAATTTCGGTAATTAAAATAGATAATTTCGGGAATCCTAGCGACAGTCTTGCAGTAGTAAAGTATGTGCTTACTGCTGATGAATTAACCTATTTACATGTTGAGAAAGGTCACGTTACTGCTATACAAGCATTAGAAAAAGATAGCAAATTATTAGTGTTAGCAGATTATAGTTTAGGAGAAATACAAGATGAAATAAGGTATTCTATAGAATATTTTAAGAATGCAGTTTTCAATACAATATAAAAAATATGATTAAAGTTGGAATTACAGGTCAACATGGCTTTGTTGGAAGTCATTTGTACAATACCTTGGGATTATATCCAGAACAGTTTGAAAGAATCTATTTTGAGCGATCCTTTTTTGAGAATGAAGATCGTTTGGATCAATTTGTTGAAAAGTGCGAAGTCATTGTTCATTTAGCTGCAATGAATAGACATGAAGATCAACAAGTTATTTATGATGTAAATATTAAGTTGACTGAGCAATTGATAGCCTCTTTAAAGCGGACTAATAGTAAAGCTCATGTTATAATATCATCTTCTACACAAGAGGAAAAAGAGAATTTATATGGACAATCTAAAAAGGTTTCGCGAGAAAGTTTGACGAAATGGGCAACTGAATTTGGGGGTAAGGTTACAGGTATGATTATACCTAATGTTTTTGGCGCATTCGGAAAACCTTTTTATAATTCTTTTATTGCTACTTTTTGTTATCAATTAACACACGGTTTTGCGCCAACAATTGCTGTAGACGGTGAGGTTAATTTGATTTATGTACAAGATTTAGTTGAGATTATACTTGATGAAATCAAGAGTGATTTTTCAACAGAGGCATTAATTATTCCACATACATCAACTAAAAAAGTTTCAGAAGTATTAACCCTCTTAGAAGATTATCAAAGCAAATATTTAGATAGAGGAGAAATTCCAATTTTAAGTACAGCATTTGAAGTAAATTTGTTTAATACATATCGTTCATATATTGATTACAAAACAGTTTTTCCTGTTAAATTTAAACAACATACTGACCCAAGAGGGGCTTTTGTTGAAGTAATACGTTTAGGTATTGGGGGGCAGGTTTCTTTTTCTACGACAGTTTCTGGAGTTACAAGAGGTAATCATTATCATACACGAAAAATAGAACGTTTTGCTGTAATAAAAGGTAAAGCTTTAATACAATTACGCAAAATAGATGAAACTGAAGTGCTGAATTTTGAATTAGACGGCTCGGAGCCTTCTTATGTAGATATGCCAATTTGGTATACCCACAATATTAAAAATATTGGTGAAGAAGAACTTTATACTATTTTTTGGATTAACGAATTGTATAATCCAGAAGATGCTGATACATATTTTGTAGAAGTATAATAAATGATAAGAGAATTAGAAAATTTAAAATGCTTCTAAAGAAAAAATCATAGGGGCTTTAAAATTTGAATATACTATTAAATTGTCTGCTATGATTGAGAATGGATAATATGTATAGTCAATTATAGTAAGGTGAAATTTTTAGAATTATGAGAAAATTAAAAGTAGTTACGGTTGTAGGAACAAGACCAGAAATTATTAGATTATCTAGAGTTTTAGTTGCATTAGATGCTTCTGAAGCTATTGATCATATTATTGTTCATACTGGTCAAAACTATGATTATGAGTTAAATCAAATTTTCTTTGAAGATTTAGGACTTAGAAAACCAGATTATTTTCTAGAAGCTGCTGGTAGAACAGCTACAGAAACAATTGGAAATATACTTATTAAGATAGATCCGCTTTTAGAGGATTTAAAACCTGATGCATTTTTAGTGTTAGGCGATACAAATTCTTGTTTATGTGCTATACCAGCAAAAAAACGTCATATACCAATTTTTCACATGGAAGCGGGTAATCGATGTTTTGATCAACGTGTACCAGAAGAAACCAATAGAAAAATTGTGGATCACACTTCTGACATTAATTTGACATATTCGGATATTGCTCGTGAATATTTACTTAGAGAAGGATTGCCTGCTGATAGAATAATTAAAACAGGTTCACCAATGTTTGAAGTATTGATGCATTATTTACCTCAGATTAAAGCTTCTAAGGTGTTAGAAAAATTAGAATTACAAAAGAGGGAGTTTTTTGTTGTATCAGCTCATAGAGAAGAAAATATTAACTCTGAGAAAAATTTTATGGGACTGATAGATTCCTTGAATGCTATAGCAGAAAAATACAAATTTCCAATTATTGTATCTACACATCCTCGAACGCGAAATATGATTGATAAGATGAAAGTAGAGGTGAGACCTGAAATTCAGTTCTTAAAACCTTTAGGTTTCCACGATTATAATGCACTTCAAATGCATTCATATGCAGTATTATCTGATTCAGGTACAATTTCAGAAGAATCATCTATTTTAAATTTCAGAGCATTAAACATTCGTCAAGCACATGAACGTCCCGAGGCAATGGAGGAAGCTTCTGTCATGATGGTCGGTCTTTCCCCTAATCGAGTTATGCAAGGTTTAGTACAAGTTTTAAGGCAAGAAGTTGGTGAACAACGTAATTTTCGTTCAGTAACGGATTATTCTATGCCTAATGTATCAGAGAAAGTTGTAAGAATTATTATTTCTTATACTGATTATATAAAACGAACAGTTTGGAGTGAAGAAATTTAAAAATAATGAAAAAACTTTTTATTGTATCAGAACTATTTTATCCAAATAAGACATCTACAGCATATATCATGACAGAACTTGCTAAATATTTTAAAGGTTCTTATGATGTATCAGTATTAACAACAGATTTAGCTTATGATAGTAATATTAGTGAAGGGGAAAATGATTTAGCTTTTTGTATTAGAAGAAGTAAAGTTTCAAATGTTAATAAAAATAGTTTTGTTAGTAGAATTAAAGGAGCTATTAGTAGTAGTTTTTTGTTGACAAAAGCCGTAATGAAGCATGTAAAGAAAGGGGAGAAAGTTTTAGCAGTAACTAATCCTTTTTTAATAATCTTCTTCCTTGCTGTTTTAAGAAAGTTTAAAAAGTTTGATTATATATTACTAGTACATGATGTTTTTCCTGAAAATACTATTCCTGCAGGCCTAAAAAGTAAAGATAGTCTTAGCTATAAAATTATTAAGAGTATTTTTGATTGGTCTTATAGACAAGCGGATAAAATAATTGTTTTAGGGGGTGATATGAAACAATTATTAATAACAAAGCGAGTTCAAAAAGATAAAATAGCAGTTATTGCTAATTGGTATGATTCTGAATTGGTATATCGCTCTGATGTAAATGTAAATGAATATTTAGGGAGATTTAATTTTGAAAGTAAAGTTATTATTGGTTTTGCAGGAAATGTAGGAAGAGTTCAAGGGTTAGATTTGTTTATTAATTCTTTCAAAAAAGCAAATAATATAAATATTTGTTTTGTTGTTGTAGGAGAAGGTGCGCAATTGAATGAATTAAAAAAAATAAGTGAGGGGTATGAAAATATAATTTTTTTAGGAAGTAAACCTAGAGAAGAACAATCTATATTTTTAAACATATTTGATATTGGTTTAGTTACTCTTGCTAAAGGAATGTACGGTTTAGGTGTTCCATCTAAGAGTTATAATTTATTACATCTAGGCAAACCTATTTTATATATTGGTGATTGTGACTCTGAGATTGATATCATGATTAAGAAGCATGATTGTGGCTGGAGTTTTGATTGGGATAATGACAATAAATTAGTTGATTTTTTAATGTCAATCACTCCTATCAATACAAAATATAATTATAATAGGAATAGTACAATTGCTGAAGAATATTACTGTAAAGATAAAATCATGAAACAGTTTGAATTTGTAGTCAATGGAAAATAAATTATTAGTATTTGGTGCTTCTGGCTTTATTGGTAAAAATCTGTCAGATTTTTTATTAACTGACTATCATTTTGAAACAAGTTCTTTGCGTGATTTGACAAATTTAGATAAGATTAATTCCGCAGATATTGTTATCAATTTAGTTGGTAAGGCTCATGATCATAAAGGAGAGGCTACTGAAAGAGACTTTTATTATGCTAATTATGAGTTGGTAAAAAACATATATAATGTTTTTATACAATCTGAAGCAAGCTTATTTATACATATTAGTTCTATAGCAGCTATAGAAGAATCGGGAAGTGCTAATGCTTTGACTGAAGAAATGGTTGGAAATCCAGTTTCTTGGTATGGTAAATCTAAACAGAAAGCAGAGCAATTTATTATGGATCAACAACTTCCAGACGGAAAGAAAATAATTATTTTACGACCGACGATGGTTCATGGACCTGGAGATAAAGGTAATCTAACTTTGTTATATAAGTTAATAGCTAAAGGCTTACCTTATCCATTGTCTAAGTTTGATAATCGACGTTCTTTTTTATCTATTGATAATTTCAATTATTTAATCAAAGAAATTATTAATAAACATACTATGGTTCCTTCAGGAATTTACCATATCTGTGATGATCAACCAATAGCAACGTCTACTATTATTTCAGTTATAGGAGAAGTAACAGACAAAAAGATTTTTAATTTTCCTTTACCTAAGGGACTTGTTAAAGGATTAGCAAAGTTTGGAGATTTCATTCCATTGCCTTTAAATTCTAAGAGATTAGGCAAGATGACCTCAGATTTAGTAGTATCTAATACAAAAATAAAAAATGCACTACAGATCGAGCAGTTGCCTATTAGCGCAGAGGAGGGGTTAAAACGCACCATACAAAGTTTTTCAAAGTTATAATACGAGATTTGCTTTTCGTTTATTAATACAATAAAAATGGAATACATTCTACTAGTAGCAATACTATTTATTGCAGAGTTAGTGTACTTTAAGATAGCAGATAAGTACAATATTATAGATAAACCCAATGAGCGAAGTTCGCATACTCAAATTACGTTAAGAGGTGGAGGTGTGGTTTTTTATTTTGGTGCCTTAGCCTTCTTTATTTATTCGGGCTTTGAGTATCCTTATTTCTTTTTGGGATTAACCGCTATTACGATTATCAGCTTTTTAGATGATATTTTTACATTATCCAATAAGATACGTTTGCTTATTCACTTGGTATCAGTGTTACTAATGTTTTATCAATGGGATTTGTTTGCCTTATCTTGGATCTGGATACTGCCTGCATTGATTGGAGTAATCGGAACAATCAATGCCTATAATTTCATGGATGGAATTAATGGTATTACGGCTTGGTATAGCATGGTGGTATTGGCATTGTTAGCTATGGTAAACGTAGACGTACATTTTGTAGATCAGAACCTAATTGTATTTGCTATGTTGGGGGCAGCTGTGTTTGCATTCTTCAACTTTAGAAATAAAGCAAAGGCTTTTGCAGGCGATGTAGGTAGTGTGTGTATGGCTTTTATTGTGGTTTTCTTGTTGGGACAGCTCATCATTACAACAGGAAATTTCATCTATATTCTTTTCTTAGTTGTTTATGGCATTGATACCGTTTGGACCATCATTAGACGTTTATTGAAAAAAGAAAATATATTTCAGGCGCATCGCTCTCACTTATACCAATATTTGAGTAATGAGGCGGGAATCAACAAGCTCTATGTGGCTTTTGTTTATGGGATTATTCAATATTTAATCGGTACTTCTGTTATTTCCTTAGCGCAAGAAGCTGTAACCGTACAAATAGGAGTTAGTATTGGAATTTTAGTGGTGTTAAGTGGTGGATATTTGATTTTAAAGCGCAACATCATTACTAAATATGTAGCACCTAAAAACTAGTCTATCTTTTACTTTAAACCAAAACAGACAGATGAAAAAAATAATGATTTACGGAAAAGGGGGACATGGAAAGGTTGTTGCAGATGCAATTCATCAACTGGATGATACAATTGCGGTAGATTATTTTGATGATGCTAGTAATCCATATCAAGCAAGTTGTGAAGTAGAGGCAAAGGTTGTTATAGGGATTGGAAATAATGAAGTTAGACAAAGAATCTCAACAGAAGTAAAACATTCGTTTGCTACCCTTATTCATCCAACCGCTTATGTTTCACCCACGGCTAAAATAGGTGAAGGAACCGTAGTATTAGCCAATGCTGTTATACAAGCCGATGCGGTAGTCGGGAAACACTGTATTATTAATGCCAATGTTACGATTGATCACGATGCTATTGTAGAGGATTATGTTTGTACGTATCCTGCCGCTTATGTAGCAGGATTTGCTCGCGTCACTGCTTTGAAAACAGTAAAACCAGGGCAAGTGGTTTGGAAGAGTGAAGTGTTTTAGCCCGTTGAAAAAATATAAATAAAAAAGGATGTTCATTTGAACATCCTTTTTTTATGGTTAGTTGTTTGTTGAAGGTCGTTAGTCGATGAGTCCGTTCTACACCAACAGCAAAAGACAAAGAAATTACCCCATTAAAATCCGTATATTTTTGTTACCTTTCGCTTCAAAATTGGTAAGACTAGCGGGGCTTGCGCCAATCGTACAAATAGTAAATGACAAAAAACTTTAATTTATCGGATAGCGATTTCTCGGATTTAACTGCATTAATTCCATACATTCGTCAAATAGATACCTTAGAAGTGAAAGAGGCTCTTCAACTATCTAGAGATATTTTACAGTATCAGCCTTTTTTCTTATCCGTGGTTTTTGGTTATCAAACAGACCTATCTTTAGAGGAGCACGACGAGGTATTGCGACTTTATTTCTTGCTGTGGCTCTACTTCAAAGAACAAAATAAATTACCAAGTAATCCGGTGACTCAAGCCAATTTTGAACAAACACAAAAACAGCTTGTTCAAATGCTTGCCTATGTTCAACAGGAAACCGAAGACAGCAAACAGACGATTTTTAGTAATGACCTAAAACAAATTCAGTCTAGAGCAATGGTAACAGCGCTATACTATCGTTTTGAAACTAGACCCGTACTCAAAAAAATGAACGAAGAAATGAAGTCTTTGGTCATTATGGGCTTTTGTGGTTTTATTAAGTGCTTTGAGTGTAATAAGTTAACGATTGACAGTTAACGGTAGATTTTGCTGAAATAGAAGGTATTTTCTTTAAAACAACCAACAGCAAACAACCAACAACCAACTCACTCCAAAAGGGGTTCTTGTAATTGGAGGAAGGAGTTGACTACATCTAGCACACATTGCACATCTGTGCGGTCGATAAATAGCTCATCTGGATTGTCTGTACAGTTTTGTACATAGTAGTAGAAAATCTCGTTTATGCTCTTGGCATAGGTTGTAAAACTAGCATTGTTGTCATAAAGCGCTTGAAGAACAGCTAAGTTATGACGGTCAATAGCCACTTGCGTTTCTAGTAATGGAAGCTTACTCATAATCGATAAAATTAAAAACCCGCACGGTATAGGTGTCCTAACGTCTAAACAGCATCATTTATTTTACGCTTACGGTGTATGCACCCGAGCAAGTACATCTAGTGAGATCTAATTATTCTTCTACATTATCCAGGATAAGTTTCTTGTAATTAT
>NZ_JBMVQP010000048.1:0-16462 GCF_050522425.1 Myroides sp. C6-3
GATACGTAGTATTGTTTATCCTCAACGGTAATGATTGTCGTTTGACTCTCGTTATCCGTAACAATTTTCTTGAATTTGCTATTGATAACGTTTACCCACGTTTGCGTAGCCTCATCCCATTGTTGAAAGCTTGCATTTCTGTTTTCGCTATCATAGATAATTTTCGTAAAACCACCTGTGCTTTCCGTTAAGTACGTGATGTAATCATTAATAGTAGGATATGTACGCCCATCGATCGTAACTGGTCCACGGTTAACAAACTCTTGAAAGTTATTTACCACACCACCAACTACATCAATCGCATATACCCCTTCAGGCAAACTAGTCACCGTCCAAGTATCAATAATCGCTTGTGTCGGTGCCTCGTTTGCTTGTAAATAAGCTTCAGAAACGTAATACTGTTGTTTTTTTGATGTATTAGATACCACAACCGTTTTACTTTCGTTCGCTGC
The DNA here is from genome assembly GCF_050522425.1 of Myroides sp. C6-3. Classification (NCBI taxonomy): domain Bacteria; kingdom Pseudomonadati; phylum Bacteroidota; class Flavobacteriia; order Flavobacteriales; family Flavobacteriaceae; genus Myroides; species Myroides sp. C6-3. The sequence continues at coordinate 453 of NZ_JBMVQP010000048.1, forward strand.
AACGATATCGCCAAAGTTAATCTCAACCTTGTCTCCATCGTCATTGATGTAATACAATTTATCCCCTTCATAAATTACATTACCTTCCGTATTTTTCACTATGTTTTTGATAAGGTTCGTCACCTTATCGCCTTCCATATTTAGAATATTTTCAAAATTATTTACAACGATAGCAGGAATATCATTACTTGTTGTTAATCGTTCCCACTTATCCACATACCAATAGTAATATCCAGGCGTAACGTCTTTAGCGGTATTTATATTAAACACCAACAAGCTATTCACGTTTCCAGCTTTAATTGTCCCCTTATCTTTTGTATCGGATAAAGACACATTTGGAATCAATACCCCTCGATCTCCATCTTTAGCATGAACTGTTAATTCTGCAGATTTATTGGGAGTTGCTGTTCCAATACCTACCTGTGCATTTGCTGATATCGCACCCATAACAAGTGCAATTGGTATTAGTCTTTTTTTCATAACTTAATATTTTGTGTCGTTTTAGTCTAATTTTTATTATTGTACTTTGTGATAAATATGTGGATTTGTAATTAGAGGTCCACCGCCTTCTACTGGTGTAATTGTTGGATTTTCGTTTCCGATTTCTGTTCCAGAATTTGCTTCTGTCTCTTTATCTTTCGGCGACTTTCCTACCACTTTTGCTTGGTTGCTCACAGCTTCATTTTCGAGGTCTGTATCAGTAACATCATATATAGCTGTTACTGTCCAAGAAGCCCCTGTTTCTAATATTCCATTTGTATCCCCATAATCCACATTGTAATATCCTGCTTCTAATAAATCATCGGTTAAATTAACCGTTTTCAAAGAAACGTTTCCTATATTCTTAACTGTAAACGTATAATTGATTACTCCATTTCCATAAGCTCCATCAACCTCACCGTCAAACACCCCCGTTTTCACTAAAACAAGTTTTGGTGTTTGTTTTAATGGTGTAACTGTACATGTTTCACAGTCTAAATAATCAGCATCTGGTAATGGATAGTCTGGATCGTTAGGCAGTAAATTCGTCGTTGGTCTTGAAACTCGTTCAATTACGCTTCCATTTACAGTAGCTTGTCCAACTGCTTGATTAAATACTCCACCTCTTTCAATATCTTCTTGTGTAATAAAGTAATCTATTTGTTTAATATCCTTTTCATTTACATTTAAACGCAGAATATCAACACGATATGATGGCAATTTCGGATCTCTTACAACTACGTTACTCAAGCTAACATCTCCCGTATTTTCAACAGTTAAAGTATAGGTTATCTTATCGCCTACATTTACAATTTCATCACCATTTAGGTCAACATAAGTCCCATCTTTGGTTATTTTTAACCCTGGTTCTGGTTCAATTGTCAAAACTGCACAGATTTCAGCAATGTGCGGCGTATTCTCACAGTCAAAAGAACTAACAGATGTATTCGTTCTATTTCCATCGCCCATACTACCATTGATCTTATGTCCTATATAACAAAAGGTTCGATCCTCATTCACCACCATATTTAAGTGACCACCTACCTCTGCATAGACCACTTTTTTTAATAAATTCCCTCTACGATCCGTCAACCCTAGTGGTTCTTTCGCATACATAACATGCTCTGTAGAAGTATTTTGTCCTGCAACACCACGATCATTATACCCCATAGAATAGTATCGTCCATACTTATTCACCGCACCAGCTATAGCATAATATTGTGCATTATCTGCTGCTGTAATGTGGATAATATCTTCTAAGTCCTTTCCTTTACCCGTTTTTACCGTTTGCCATTCTTTCTTGTCTGATGTATTTCCAATTCCCAACTGTCCATATGTATTACGTCCCAAAGAATACATTTTACCATTATCGCCTAAAGCATAAAAAGAAGCTGCATTTGGATCGTCCCAACCATGTCCAGTTACAGCAACCATTTTAACTGTAATATTCGAAACAGGTACATTCATTTGTGTAGCAAAAAGTCGGGCTCTTTTATCAGTTCCATCACCTAAATAAACTCCCTGTCCCCAGCCGTATAACTTATTGTCATTTGTCAAGGCAATGGCACCATAACGGTGTACTCTTAATGTTTTTACGTTGGTTAATGGAGTTGAACTATTCACCATTACCTTATGCCACTGAGCATTAGTCCTAGTAGTGTTATCTCCATACAAACTAGAGGCATGTCCAGCTATATAAACTACTCCGTCAAACGTCACCAAAGCTACAGCTCCATACGTAGCTGTCATATAGCGAATATCACGAGGGGTAGTTCCTTCTGGTAAATTTATTTGTCTGAATGTGCCTTCTATACCTCCTATACCATCTTCACCAAAAATAACAGAGTTTTGTCCCCAGGTATAAAGACCGTAACTTGTTAATAATACTGCCTGAAACTCAGCTGTATCATTAGCTCCAGCTCCAGCTGTACTAGCTATTAATGGTGATCCCTTGAAATTAAATCCATTACGAGGCAAAATTCTTGTAGGAGTCAATAAGTGACTACCATTGTGATTAGCTTTTTCACCAAACACCTCAAAACCGTGACTCGTCTTAATAATTGTCGCATGGAAACCTGCAATAAAAGGATCCCCTTCATTTAAACAGAAAAAATCATCTACTGCCCCATAAGGTAAATCAACAATTGTAGGATTTTCATTCATATAATTTGTTCCCGATTTTTTAAAAACAGTAGCGCCAGCATAAGTTTCACCCGTAACAATCGCTTGATTGACTTTTTTTGCTGCATCAATATCCGTTTGTGTCACATAATAGATCGCTTTATAAATCCACTCTTCTTCTACATCGAGCATTCCATTCTCATTCGTATCACCTGATTGATAAATAGCCACACTTCTTCCCAAAGCCTCATCTTCTACTTTTACATTTAAAATTGGCGTATTTCCATCGTTCTTTACTTTAAACGTATATTCAATCAAGTCATTAGCTCTAACTCCTTGTGCATATTCCAATGAGTTCCCTTCATACATACTGCGGTCTCCCTGGATATACTTCCCTTCTTTCATCATCAACAACGCTGGCTTATCAACTATTCCTTTAGCTTGATCACAACCTGCACCTGCATGTGAATCCATATGCAAGCCTACAGGCCAAAAATCACAGTTTCTTTCTGTAGCATTTGGACCACAATAATTTGAACTACCAATGACTAAATCAGTAACAGATTTCATCGCAATAACATTTACGTCATTTGAATCAGTCAGTACACTAGCCCCCCCACCATTTACTTCAGCTTTTACAATAAAATAAGCGTTGCGAATCCCTTCTCCTACATATCTTACCACAGGGTATGTCGTCGTTATCTGCGTGTAGGTTGCACACACTTCTACAATTGAATTATCACTTAGTTCTATATTTACTTTTCCTCCTTGAGTCTCATGCTGAGTTAATGATCCATTCACAGAGAAGTAACTGTTGTGTTGTAAAATAATTTTTACGTCTCCAGAGCCTCCGAATCCCATTGTTGCAGAACCCTCAAGATAAATCCCCCCATAGGGACAAATGCTTACAAGTCCTCCATTATGAGAATAATTCCCCTTAACATTTAAACGCGCATCAGAAGTCACAATTAATGTCGCACCCTTTGATATAGTAAGCCCTCCATCTATCGTAACCTGACCATTCACACAATAAACTTTACCTGAAACTAAAGTTTGTCCTTCCTCAGAACTTTGTAACTGAATAGCCCCATCTGGACATCCACATGCATTATCGTCTATGATTTGAGTTTCTACCGTTGATGTCAATTGACTATCAGACACAATATTTTGAATAGTACTTGGTACAAGTGTACTCTTTTCTACCGTTGCAGTATTGGTTAGAACCAAACTTTTAGGAGCTTTGATCACTTTTCCTTTAATCGTAATTGTTGTTGTTGCCAAGCGGCCTAGTGTTACAGCTAAATTCGATAAGGTCTTAGTTCCAGCAGGAATGTCAATAGAAGATCCCTCATATCCATTGGTAGAAGCCGTAATTGAAGTAACTTCAAAAAATGGTCGAATTGCCATTAAGTCATCATTTAACTTAAATTTCAATTCTTCAATGTTTTGTCCTTTTAAATCAATCGTATATGTCAATTCGTCGCCTACATGAGCGATAGTTTTATCCACACTCTTTTGCACAACCACTCCACCAGGACCTGTTGCAAATAAATTCCTAATCTCGTGATAGTTAATTGCTCCACCCGTAGAACCTGCGAAACCCATCTTCAAATTTGCTGGAGGAGCTTCTTTATTCAATTTATTAAGAACTTCATAAAACTGTCCGTTTGGCGTCGTTGCCCAACGAACTATAATTCGATAACCTGATCCTTCTTTATTGATTTCCAACTGTACTTTACGGTAAAACTCGGTATCTGTTGGTCTACTCCCATTCGTTTGCAAACGAGGATGATCAATAGAACTCACACCATGTAAAGCAGCATTTAAAACAGCATAACCAATAACCGGATTACTCTTTAAATAATTTTTTTTCCCTTCGATGGTCTTACCACGTAAGGAAACATTGTGTCGAAATCCAGATAACTCACCATCTTCTCCCCCTTTACCATCTACTTTACGAGGAAAATTTCCAAACTCATCAAACCCCAAACCAATATAACCTCCTTTTAATCCATAAACCTGATTACCTGTACCCGATGCATTCATGGGAGCATATCCTAATGACCCTCCATAAGCTCCTAAGCGAAAATCTTCTTTTATAGCCGCATCAAATAAGAAGAAACTCAATCCATCTCCACCATTCGTATGCGATGAATTATTTTTTGTACGCCATGTTTTATATTCAAATTCAATGAATACACCATTTTTTGATGGAAATGATTCATTTATATAAAAGAACCCTTTTTCATATGTATTATCGGCTGTCAATCGCATCCATCCATCTCCTTCCGAATCAGCTCCTGTGCTCGCAGTAAAAAATGCTGTTGGATTACCGCCTACTATTACATTTCCTACTTTTTCTGGTCCTTTGTATCTAAAACTCTCTTCTACTAAGAACTGCGCGTAAACAGAACTTCCTAATCCAAAGAGTAGTCCTAAAGTCAATAATACCTTAAATAGTACTTTTTTATCCATGTCCTTTTTTTTCATAATTTGCTTGTTCGAACAACTGTATTCTACATGAAATTGCCCTCCCTAATAGTTTATACAAAAATCGATATAATACCGAGGTTTAATGCCTCAAATTATTAGAACGCACGCCAATCCAACAATTTGAAACAAATCTAACTAACTAAAAAACAGCACATTACAACAAAGACAAGCCTTTGGTGTTGCATTTTCTATTTTATCGTCCAAAAAATTAAAAAAACAAGGAATAAATAATGCTTTTAAATCATTTTTTGCCTTTTTTGTTTCAAAAAAATAAAATGAACCTAGCTAAAACCTATCCCAATTAAATAAAACAATAAAAAAACCTATACTTTTATTAAAACCGCAACAACTAAAACTAGTTCATGCACTTAATACAATAAGAAAGAAAATAAACTGCACATATGCACAAAAAAGCACAAAGTAAAAAAAGAATATACACAACAATCCGCTGAGAAAACGACCGCTATAAATCAACGCTAAGCCATTAAAAAACAAAAGTAAACCGAATACACATTTAACCTAAAAAAAACAGCTTAAACGGCTTTTATGAAAGGAAAAGTTAAAAAATGAACAAAAAAAATAGGTATCAAGAAAAAAATATGACACCATGTGAATTTTTAGGACTAAAAACAAAAAAGCCACGCAAATTGCGTGGCTTTTATATTAGACTCTTTTTTTTCTACTTTTCAATAGTTTGATACACTTTTAAAGCTTCTTTTAAAACTTCAGCTGAGCGAATCAAATCTTCTTTTTTCAAAACATACGCCATACGCGCTTCGTTCAATCCTACCCCTTCGGTTGAGTAAAATCCAGCTGCTGGGGCAATCATTACTGTATCACCTTCTAAGTTGTATTCTTCCAACAACCACTTCGCAAAAGCATCAGCATCTTTAACAGGAAACTTTGCCACACAGTAGAAAGACCCGTTTGGAACTGTTACAAAAACACCGTCAATTTCTTGTAAGGCTTTAATAAATACATCACGACGTTCTTTGTATTCTGTAATAACTTCGTCAAAGTACGATTGTGGTGTATCTAAAGCCGCTTCCGCAGCGATTTGTTCAAAAGTAGGCGGAGAAAGACGCGCTTGTGCAAATTTCATCGCTGCCTCCATTACTTCCTTATTTTTAGAAACAATACAACCGATACGCGCTCCACACATACTATAGCGTTTCGAGACAGAATCGATCATAATTGCATGGTTTACTAATTCCGGCATACTCATTACGGAAATGTGTTTGAAACCATCATAAGTGAATTCGCGGTACACTTCATCAGCAATCAAAAACAAATCGTGTTTGAGCACCAAAGCAGCTAACTGCTTCATTTCTTCTTCTGAATATAAGTATCCTGTTGGATTTCCAGGATTACAGATCAAAATCGCTTTTGTTTTTGGTGTAATCAGCTTTTCAAATTCACTAATCGCTGGTAAAGCAAATCCCGTATCGATGGTTGACATCACAGGAACAATGTTTACACCATTTGAAACAGAAAATCCATTGTAGTTCGCGTAAAATGGTTCAGGTATGATAATTTCATCCCCTGCATCCATCGTACTTCCCAAAGCAAACATCAAGGCCTCTGATCCTCCCGTTGTGATAATAATATCTTGGGCATTCACATCAATTTTATGGGCTTGGTAATACTTTGCTAATTTATTTCTATAGGTTTCAAAACCAGCAGAATGACTGTACTCTAACACACTAATGTCTGCATCTTTTACTGCTTGTAGCGCGTCTACTGGAGTTTTAATGTCAGGTTGACCAATGTTTAAATGATAAACATGATGTCCTTTTTGTTTCGCTTTTTCAGCAAAAGGAACCAATTTTCTAATCGGAGACTCAGGCATTTTAAGGCCTTTTTGAGAGATTTTTGGCATAGTTAATATTTTATTCATTCACTAAATAGCGACCAATCCTTGTTGATTTTCTAATCATCGATCAAATGAGGTAAAGATCATTGCAAATTTAATTTTTTTTACGCATAAAAAAAGTAAATTTCATTCCTAAATAATAAGTTAAATATACCTGTTTGCTGGGCATTTTGGTTATTTTTGTTCCATTATATAAACAACGTATCAACAACTCATGGATAAAAAAATTATTTCTTTTTTTTCCTCAACCCGCTTAATGGCTGTTCTTTTCATCGTATTTGCAGTAGCCCTTGCTTTGGGAACTTTTATTGAGGATCGCTACAATACGACAACCGCTCGGATTCTTATCTACAATACCAAATGGTTTGAGTTAATTATGTTCATTTTCCTACTTAACTTTATAGGAAATATCAAGCGTTACCGTTTACTGTCAAAAGAAAAATGGTCAACCTTTATGCTACATGCCGCCTTTATTTTAATTATGATTGGCGCTTTCATTACACGTTACATTAGTTTTGAAGGAATGATGCCTATCCGAGAAGGCGAAACAGCGGATAGTATTTTCTCAGACAAAACGTTTTTAACGGTTATGGCTGATGGAGAATACGAAGGGGAAACACGAAGACGTACATTTGAAATGGATCAATACTTCTCTCAAGTAACCAACAACCATTTTAAAATGAAAAAAGACTTCAATGGGATTCCTTTTGAAGTTGAATATAAAGACTTTATCATGGCTGCTGAAGAAGTAATTGAAGCAGATCCAAACGGAACAAACTTCTTGAAACTAGTAGAATCAGGGGATGGCGAACGCCACGAACACTACTTACAAGAAGGACAAGTAGCTAGTATTCACGGTGTTTTATTTGGTTATAATGCCCCAACAGATGGTGCGATCAATATTACTTCTGAAAATGGTGATTTCTTTATAGACTCGCCTTTTGATGGAAATTATATGGTCATGGCAGATCAATCAACTGGAAATGTGACTGCAAATGAAAAACAACCGCTAAATTTCCGTTCTCTTTATACCATGGCAGGTACTCAGTTTGTTTTACCAGAATTGCCAATGAAAGGAAAAACAACCGTGGTTTCTAACGGGGATTTTAAAGATCAGATGACTGCTGATGCTTTAGTTGTCACTGTTCGCTCTCAAGGGCAAGAAAAAGAGGTGATATTAAAAGGAAAAGCGGGTAGAATGGGTGAACCACAAGCCTTTCAATTGGGAGATCTAGAGTTCACTTTGCTCTATGGTAGTAAGGTTTACACAACACCGTTCCAAGTTCGCTTAAACAAATTTATTGCGGATAAATATCCTGGAACAGAAAAAAGCTACTCTGCTTTTGAAAGTCAAGTAACTGTTTTAGATGGTGAAAACTCTTTTGATGCTCGAATTTACATGAATAATATTTTAGATTACCAAGGGTACCGCTTCTTCCAAGCGCAATTTGACCCAGATGAAAAGGGAACTATTTTATCGGTAAACCACGACTTTTGGGGAACTTGGATTACGTACATTGGTTATTTCTTCCTATATGTAGGTTTAATTTGGATTTTATTCGACAAAAACTCTCGTTTTGCTGATTTAAGACGCAAATTAGACAAAGTAAGAGAAAAGAAAGCTGCTATGCTTACGGTATTAGTCCTTTTGTTTTCTCTAGGGGCTTCTGCTCAACATATGCATGCACCAACTAAACCAGCACCTGCTGTTATTGATTCAATCATACACGCTAATGTGATCAGTAAAGAACACGCAGCTAAATTTGGTTCTTTGGTTATTCAAGATTATGGTGGACGTATGAAACCCATCAATACGTTCTCTTCTGAATTATTGAGAAAAGTTTACAAAAAAGAAAACTACCAAGGCTTAACGCCGGATCAAGTTTTCTTGTCTATTACTCAATTCACTATTGCACAACAAATGGAAGGGGCACCTAACTTCTGGTACTTCGCTCCAATCATTGAATTGAAAAGAGGAAATGATAAAATTGTTGAAGTTTTAGGCTTAGAACCGGGTAGTAAATATGCTTCCTTCGTTGACTTTTTTGACGATCAAGGAAACTATAAATTACTGAAATACGTAGAGGAAGCCAACCACGCTAGTGTGAAGAACCAATTCCAAAAGGATTACTTGGATTTGGATGGAAAAGTAGCCCTATTAAATGCGGCTTTTACAGGGCGAATTTTAACGATCTTCCCTATCCCTCAGCACGATAATGACAAATGGATTTCTCCGTTAGAATTAAACGAATCAGGGATGACAGGAATGGATTCTACCTTTACAAAAAACATCCTTTCTCGTATGTATGTTCCTGCTCTATTTGATGCAAAAAACTCAAATAACTACGCGAAAGCAGATGAGTATTTAGAACACATTAATACGTTCCAGCACTCTTATGGTAAAAAAGTAATGCCATCGGACAACAAGATAAAATTTGAGATTTTATACAACCAATACGACATTTTTAAAACGCTGTATAAATACTATATGGTTGTAGCTCTTTTCTCTTTTATCTTTATCATTTGGGTGATTTTAAAACCCAATAAAGTAGCAAGCAAAGCGATAAAAGCAGGACATTGGCTAACCATTTTCTTGTTTGTCTTGCATACTTTAGGTTTAGCCGTACGTTGGTATGTATCAGGTCACGCTCCTTGGAGTGATGCCTATGAATCGGTAATCTATGTGGCTTGGGCTACTACGCTATTTGGACTGTACTTCGGTAGAAAATCAGAATTAACTATTGCTTCAACCGCTTTCGTTACGGGAATGATTTTATGGGCCGCTCATCTCAATTATATGGATCCGGCTATTTCCAACTTACAACCGGTATTGGACTCGTACTGGCTAATTATCCACGTAGCTATTATCGTGGCTAGTTATGGTCCGTTTACCTTGGGAATGATTTTAGGTATTGTTTCCTTGATCTTGATGATTCTTACCAATAGCAAGAACAAGAAGAAAATGGACTTAAACCTAAAAGAGTTAACGTACATCAATGAAATGGCCTTGACTGTTGGTCTCGTGCTTTTAACAATAGGAAACTTCTTAGGAGGACAATGGGCAAACGAAAGCTGGGGTCGCTACTGGGGATGGGATCCAAAAGAAACTTGGGCCTTAATTAGTATTATGGTTTATGCCTTTGTGATCCACGCCCGTTTAGTACCAGCAATGCGAGGTACTTGGCTATTCAACGTATTTAGTGTTGTTGCTTTCTACGCTATTATGATGACCTATTTTGGTGTAAACTTCTACTTAAGTGGATTACACTCGTACGCTTCTGGAGAAAAAGTGATTACTCCAACCATCATTTGGTGGTCCATTGGATTTGTATCGCTAATCAGTATACTGTCTTTTATTCAGTACAGAAAACACTTGAAAAAATAATTTTTATATTTATTATAGCAAAAAGCGACTCGAATTCGAGTCGCTTTTTTTATGTTCTTGTTGAATATTGATAAAAAATCACCCTCAACTATTATTTCCTAATTCACAATCACTCATCTCTATGCAAATCAAATAGATAAAACTCGCTACCACTTCTTTAAATTTAACAAAAAATACAACATAATGTTAAATAACATTACTTAACACTCCGCTATAATTAACAAATATTAATCCTAAATCAAATACAAAGCGCAACAGTTCTAAACAAAAATAACACACCTAACTTTTATTCCTAAAATTTAATACTAATTCCATAATTAAAACAAAACATTAGATAACTAATTTATATTAATTTAGACCAGTTTTAAATAATTTAGTTCTATCATGAAATACCTCAAACGGATTAGCACTTGGCTTGTATTAACTGCCCTAGTAATACCAAGCGTTGTTTTCTCTGAAACCTTTTCTAATTTACTTATCCCCTTCCATTATCCTGCAGAAGAACCTCCTTCAAATACAATAAGAAACTTACCTGATATCATCCTACATGAAAACTTCGAAAACAATGCCATTGGTTGGGAATTTGCCAATTCACATACCAACAAATGGAGGTTCGGTTTTCCTACTGAGTTACGCACTGAAAATGAACCCAATCACGGTTTATACCTCAGTAATATTGAAAATGAATTTTCTTATACTCGTGAAACAAGGGCTGTTTCTCATGTATACAAAACAATTCAACTACCAGCAAACATAAACGATATTACCGTTAGCTTTGATTGGTTCTGTGAGGGGTATGTCGATACTGACTGGATGTTAGGAACAGAAGATCCAATGGATTATATGCGTGTTTGGATTGTTCCTAATTCTTACACACCTGTAGCTGACCAAGCTATTACAGCTGAAACTAGTGGTGGTATTAATTTAAACAACAATCTCTATGTCGAAAATTGGAATATCTTACACGAAAATGTAACAATTAACTTAGGGGATTTAACAGGTGAAGCGGTTAAATTTGTTTTCGAATGGACCAATGGTTTAGTGGGTTGGCCACTTAGACCTGCTGCTATTCGAAATTTAAAAATAGATGCTATCCCTTGTAGACCCATCACGCAATTTCCATTTACAGAAACCTTTTCTCCTACTTCTACTACGAGAACTTGCTGGACCATCGACAATCTAAACCAAGATAATCGCAGTTGGTTATTCAAACAAGATTATGCTCAAAATGAAGATGATCAACGAATTACAACGGACGTTGCTTCACTTTATACAGTGGGAACTGAAGGTAACAACAACGATTGGCTAATCTCTCCACAAATAATCCTAAATGGAAATCAACGCCTAAAATACACTTACAAAGTAACCGATGCTAGTTTACCAAACACGATGTCTGTCAAACTAGCTACAGAAGGAGCTGATCCAAATAACTTCACACATACACTTGTTCCTTCTCGTTTATATAACAATACAGCCTTTAGGGAGGAAGTAGTCGAACTACGAGATACACAAGGAAACTTATATGCTGGAGCAGTCCATATTGGATGGCACGTCTCACAGCAAAATACAGAAGGAAAAGAAATTATGATAACCAATGTAATTATTGAAGATATACCTTTATGTTCCCCTCCTACCACATTTAGTGTTACCCCTTCCTTTATTCAATGGGATGCAACTCCTCATGCCGAACACTGGGAAATAGTAATTCAACAAGCCAATACAGGTAGGCCGACAACAAATGGTATAGACTGTACTGAACCTAGATACAATATTGAGCATTTAGATGCGAATTCAGATTTTGAATATTATATACGGACAAAATGTACAACTCCTACCGGTCAACTTATTTTTTCTGATTGGCAAGGACCTAACCATCTTCGTACTCCCTTGACTCCTGTGGCATTACCTTTTAATGACAACTTTGAAAACACAGTGGATTATGGTATTATCAATGATTCTATTAACAAATGGACCCGAGGTAATGTAGTCAATCACGGTGGTCATAATGCCCTGTATATTACGGGATATCGAGAGGATGTAAACTCTTATGCAACTACAATCAAACAAGCTTCACATCTCTATAAAGATTTTGTTGTTCCTGCTGCAGTGCAAGATATTCTAGTCGCTTTTGATTGGAGAAATATGGGAGAAAAAGAAACAGACTTTTTCAGAGTATGGATCACTCCTACGAGCTTCACCCCTACTAAAGGACGCAAAATTCAAGCTCTGACGAGTGATATTATACAATTAGACTCGAATTCATTCTCCAATTCAGAATTCTTTAAAAAAGCTGAATTACTGCATAACATACAGTCTATAGCGGGACAAAACCTACGTGTAATATTTGAATGGATGAATAATGATCAGAATGGCATTCAACCTCCCGCAGCCATAGACAACCTAACTATTAAAACAACTCAATGTGCAAGGCCAAGTGATTTACACTATTCCTCAATCACACAAGAAGAAGTGACCCTTTCTTGGACCAATGCGCCAGATACAAATCTTTACGATCTCTATATATCTACCTCACCTATTCCTCCTTTGGATGACACTTCGCCAACACTTCACCAAGTTACAAATCCGTTTAACGTTCAGGATTTAGACCCCAATACCCGCTATTATGTATGGGTACGTTCCTCTTGTTCGACTACCAATAAGAGCTTTTGGATTGAACCCGTAAATTTTAGTACAAAACAACAACCCGCAAACTTGCCGTTGAGTGATAACTTTGAAGAATCATTAAATTGGAGTACGAATATCGAAGCATATAACCAATGGTATAAAGGAAATGCTACGGCAAATAGCGGCCGCCAATCCATTTATATTTCCTCTACTCAAGGTTATACAAATGAATATACTATAGAAAATGCTTCTATTGCACACATTTATAGAGATATAAACATCCCTACAGACGCAGTTGAACTGACTATCGATTACAAGTGGAAAAACAAGGGCGAAATTTCAAGAAATAATCCAAAAGACTATTTTAGACTCTTACATATTCCCCTTGATTCTATTCCGAAATCAAATCAAAAAATAGAAAATAACAGCATTATTGCTACAGTAGGTACTACTTTACACGTAGATTCACCAACATGGCAAACTACCCATACCAACTTAGATGTTCGAAACTTTCAAGGTCAAACCATTCGCTTAGTGTTCGAATGGATAAATGACAAGGAAAATGGAGAACAAACACCAGCTGCTATAGATGATTTCAACGTAAAAGTTTCAACTTGTTTAAGTGTAAAAGACTTACAAGCAAACCTTGTACGACATACCACAAATATGCGATTAACTTGGACACCACAAGGGGAGGAAACAAAATGGGAAGTTTATACGTTAGAACAAGGTGGTACTGCTCCTACAACGCAGACAAGAGGAATCCTAGTTGAAAATGAGCCTACATTATTACTCGAAAATATAGAAGAAGGTCTCTTCTACGAGTACTATGTACGCGCAATTTGTGAAGATGAAACGGACAAATCGCTTTGGACTGGTCCCGCTAAGTTCTCTTATTTTATTCCTCCCATATGCGTTGATTTAGATGGAGGAATTTCAGATATGCCGGTATCGGAAAACAATAATTATATTATTTGTGAACAAGGTCCTGTAACAAAACAACTTGAAGCCCGTTATACTTCAATCAAAACAACAGATGATTATGTAGTAGAATCCATTGAATATGCACCTCCATTTCCTTTCTTCGGAGGCGATTTGATTGATCTAACACAAGATGATTACTGGTCGCCTATCATTGACCTTGGGTTTAACTTCTGCTTTTATGGCAATACCTATGACAAAGTTCTAATCGGTGCTAATGGCATGATCTCCTTCAGTATCGCAGGAGAAGTAGAAAATGGTCGTTACACTCCTGAAAGTCATACACCTTGGTCATTTAATCAAGATATACCATTTAACCCTGAAGGAAATCGAGGTCCTTTTGTTAATGCGATCTTTGGTGTTATGCAGGATTTGGCTCCCAACTATTCACCTGAAGATTATTCTGTAAATTATCAAGTACTAGGTACTTTCCCTTGTCGAGCACTTGTTTTTAATATCTATCACATGGGCTTGTTTTTCAATTCCTATGATCCTAATGATATTGAAGGTAGTACACAGACATCTCAAATTGTACTTTACGAGGGAACTAATATCATTGAAGTTTACGTCAAAAACAGACCGATAGCTGCTGACTTAGGTTGGGGTGCACATAATGGAAGTCGCGGTTTATTGGGTATTCAAAATGAAGATGGAACTAGAGCTCATTACCCTGGTATGTATCCAAATGATACTATCCATCGAAACACAGGAGCCTGGACCGCTGCAAATGAAGCTTGGCGCTTTACACCAAATGGAGAGGAAGCAGTAGATTTTAAATGGTATAAAAATGGAGAAATTTTCTCTGAAGAAGAAACAATTACTGTCGATATTACGGAATCAACAAACTATACAGCCAAAGCAATATATCACGCTTGTGAAGGAAATGAATTGGTGATAGAACGAGTGTTTAACTTCTTAATGCACGACTTTAATCTGAATGAAATATCTAATTTGTTTTTATGTAACAACAAAGACAATTCAATTCAAATTGACAAAGCAACTTTACAAGATCACGTATTGGTTCATATAGATGATTTCAATTTGGAAGAATTTACACTTGAACTCTATCATGATGAAGATTTAACCCAACCTCTACAGGGTACAATATCATTAAAAACAAGTCAACGTTTCCACGTAAAACTAAATAATATAAGTACCTCTTGTTTTCAGGTAGGTTCTTTTGAAGTTATTCCAATCCCTGTATTATCCATTACTTCCCTATCGGATATAACTGCTTGTGAACAAACTACCTTACCTGCATTAAAAGAAGGAGAGCGTTACTTTACTCAATCAGGTGGACAAGGTGTAGTCTATGATGCAGGAGAAACGTATGATCAAATTGGAAAATCAACCTTGTATATCTACAAAAGAAATCAACAAGGTTGTGAAGCGGAAACTTCATTAAATATAACAATACACGCCCCTATTGTAGCTGATTATATAGAAGATCAATTTATCAATTGTCATGAGTTCTTTGTACTTCCCGAACTTTCTAATGGAAATAAATATTTTACACACCCAAATGGACAAGGAGAAGAAGTATTCGCTGGAGATGAAATAATTGAACCTACCACACTTTACATTTATGCTAAAAACGGCAGTACCACCGCGTTTTGCGCTGATGAAACATCCTTTTCTATAAACTTTGAGAACTGTGATATCCCTAAAGGTATTTCTCCAAATGGAGATGGATTAAATGATAGTTTCGACTTGAGTAACCATGGAATTGCTAAGATTCAAATCTTCAACCGCAATGGAATTGAAGTTTATTCTCATGGATTAGGTTATAAAAAACAATGGATGGGTCAAGACAAATCAGGGAATCGATTGCCTTCAGGAACCTATTATTATATCGTTATTTCTCACGGAAATCAACGTACAGGCTGGGTACAACTTAATTATTAAAACAAGCAATCAACGGTGTGGCAACACACCGTTGATTCTCTATAAAAAAGTAAAACGTATATGAGAAAAATATATTTAACTTTAGGACTACTGAGCGTGCTTAGTAGTTTAGACACACAAGCCCAACAAAATCCTCAATACACCCAA
>NZ_JBMVQP010000049.1:0-15932 GCF_050522425.1 Myroides sp. C6-3
ATGGTGGGAGAGTATGTCGTCGCCCTTCTTTTGAAAAGCCTGATTACGTTAGTAGTCAGGCTTTTTTTTTGGTTATCAGTGATCTGTTATCAGTGATCTGTTATGAGGTATCGGTCAATTTTTCTGAAATAAGGAAGTGTTCTCTTGAAACGATAATCGCTACAACAAACAACGCACAAACCCGATCGCGCGGATTTAACTTGGTTCAATTCGGCTACTGCCTCGAGTGTAATCTGTGCGCTAAATTGTTTAGACTTAAAGCTCGTGTGTATAAATAAAGTCACGGAATGCAAATCCGCGACATCGGGATCCGTCACTCAACACCCGTCAATCACACTCGTCATGTCACCTCGACGTAGGAGAGGTCGCATCCGTCAATCACGCTCGTCAATCACGCTCGTCATGTCACCTCGACGTAGGAGAGGTCGCATCCGTCAATCACGTTCGTCATGTCACCTCGTCGTAGGAGAGGTCGCATCCGTCAATCACGCTCGTCACTCACGCTCGTCACTCAACACCCGTCACTCACGTTCGTCATGTCACCTCGACGTAGGAGAGGTCGCATCCGTCAATCACGTTCGTCATGTCACCTCGTCGTAGGAGCGGTCGCATCCGTCAATCACGTTCGTCAATCACGTTCGTCAATCACGTTCGTCAATCACGTTCGTCAATCACGTTCGTCATGTCACCTCGACGTAGGAGAGGTCGCACCCGTCAATCACGTTCGTCATGTCACCTCGACGTAGGAGAGGTCGCATCTGTCAATCACGCTCGTCAATCACGTTCGTCATGTCACCTCGACGTAGGAGAGGTCGCACCCGCCACTCACGCTCGTCAATCACGCTCGTCATGTCACCTCGTCGTAGGAGCGGTCGCATCCGTCAATCACGTTCGTCACTCACGCTCGTCAATCACGTTCGTCATGTCACCTCGACGTAGGAGAGGTCGCATCCGTCAATCACGTTCGTCATGTCACCTCGACGTAGGAGCGGTCGCACCCGTCAATCACGTTCGTCATGTCACCTCGACGTAGGAGAGGTCGCATCCCCTAAATCAAGTTTCGTTTATTGAGTTCTATGCAATAAGCTTAGTCAAGCTAAACAGAAAAAAGGACTTGTAGCTCGTGTGTATAAAAAAGTCACGGATTGCAAATCCGCGACATCGGTTTTTTTAGTTATCAGTGATCTGTTATGTGGTATCAGTAGATTGTCTAGAAATAGAAAGCCCTTTCTTTAGACGATAATCGCTACAACAAACAACAAACAACTCTCTTAGCACCTCTTCCGTTAACTCATTACTGATCTCTGATAACCGATAATTACGAATAATGTTTTTATTGTTTAATTTTCTTGCGTAATTCGTAATTTTTGCAATTTGTTCAGAATTTTGTTGTTTACAAATATTTAACTACCGAATAATATTCATTAAACATTAAATATTTCCGTATATTATTCTTTTGTGTTATCTTTGCAGGGTAAAACGATAAAACGATGGAATATAAGTTAGATGAAATTGATTTGAAGATTTTGCGCATGATGCAAGACAATGCTCGAATCAATAATTCTGAATTAGCTCGTGAGCTTGGGATGGCTCCTTCTGCAGTGCTTGAGCGCGTAAAGAAGTTAGAACATAAGGATGCTATTATAGCGTATCACGCAAGGGTTAATCCCAACGCGATTAATCAAAAGATGCTTTCGTTTATTTTTATTAAAGTGGATGAGATCATTGGAGACGAGAATACGGGTAAAGCTCTAGCTGAGATTCCAGAAGTTTTAGAAGTGCACGATATAGCAGGTGATGATGGATATATTGTTAAAGTGAGGACATCGGACTCAATTGCGCTTGTAAATTTAATGCGCAATTCCCTTTCAAAAATAGAAGGGATTATTTCAACACGAACAATCATCGTCTTGCAAACCGTAAAAGAAGATAACAAATTAATAATTCCTGATACATTAGAATAGTTATGAAAGCAGTAGCTACAAATCAAACAAATAATAAAGTAGTACTTGGTGCCTATTTAGTAGTGTACTTTGTATGGGGATCTACTTTCTTTTTTATTCATAAAGCATTAAGCGATTTCACGCCTTTTGTTTTGGGATCCTTGCGTTTTTTTGCTGCTAGTATGATTTTATTGACTTATTGTAAGATGAGAGGATATAAAATCTTTAATAAGCAGGTAGTAAAACAAGCGTGTATTACAGGGTTTTTACTGCTTTTTATTGATATGGGAGCCTTGATTTGGGCGGAGCAACACGTGTCTAGTGGTATCGCTGCTATTATGGCAGCCGCAGCAGCCTTGTGGTTTATTATTTTAGATAAAAAACAATGGAAGAGTAACTTCTCGAGTTTACCGATTGTTTTAGGTTTGATCTTAGGTTTTGTCGGAGTGATTATGTTGTTTGCAGAGCAAATTACGATAGCAGGTGATGAAAGCCAGCGTTTGTTGAATATTTTCTGTATGGTATTGTTGATTTTAGGTTCAATTGCTTGGACAGTAGGATCTCTATATTCTAAATATTCAAAGGCAAAGAACGAAGATAAAGGGGAAGATTTGCACGTGATGGTAAAAACATCTTGGCAAATGATCACAGCAGGTATTTTATTTACGATTGTAGCTTTGTTAAATGGCGAATTTGCACAATTCGATGTTTATGAAATATCAGCTTCTGGGTGGTTTTCATTGGTGTACTTGATTACATTTGGATCAATCTTAGCTTTTGGATCGTATATCTGGTTAATACAAAATAGACCAGTTACAGAAGTTAGTACGTATGCATACGTTAACCCTGTTGTGGCGGTAGCGTTGAGTTACTTCTTTACAGATGATATTATTACGAGTCTCCAAATTGGAGGTTTGGTGGTTGTCTTGTTAAGTGTGGGATTAATGAACTGGGATCTTTATAAAGACAGTAAATTTTTCAAAGGGTTTTCTAAAAAACGTCGAATGAACGCACACGATAAGGAACAACTCAATATGAGTAATTAATTCTTTTTTCATTATTATAAAATTGATTGAAGCTAACGGAGTGATTCGTTAGCTTTTTTTGTGTAATACTTTAGATTTGAGTCTCTTGATTAGAAAAAAGATTCAAATATATTTTTTAGATCTAAAAAATGTTGTACTTTTGCACAGCTTTTAGATCAGCGTTGTTTCCCTAAGAGTCAATGTATTATATATGTAAAACCACTTCTGTTCTTTGCTGCTGAGTAACGAAACAAAGTAAAACAGAATACAAATTTATTATCAGCACATGTCTGAAAACATCAAAACACAGGAAGAATTTTTAAATGATTTTAATTGGGATAACTATGAAAATGGTATCGACGCAGTAGATGCTGCTCAATTAAAAGAGTTTGAAAGCTTAGTAGACAAAACTTTTATTTCTACAGACGACGAGGAAGTAGTTGAGGGAGTTGTAGTGAGAATCACTGACAGAGACGCGATTGTAGATATCAATGCTAAGTCTGAAGGTGTTATTTCATTGAACGAATTCCGTTACAACCCGAACTTAAAAGTAGGTGATAAAGTTGAAGTATTAATCGACGTTAGAGAAGATAAATACGGACAATTAGTTTTATCTCACAGAAAAGCTCGTACAATCAAAGCTTGGGATAGAGTTATTGCTGCTCATGAGTCAGGTGAAATCGTTAATGGTTTCGTAAAATGTAGAACTAAAGGTGGTATGATCGTTGACGTATTCGGAATCGAAGCATTCTTACCAGGTTCTCAAATCGATGTTAAGCCTATCCGTGATTACGATCAGTACGTAAACAAAACAATGGAATTCAAAGTTGTTAAAATTAACCACGAATTCAAAAACGTTGTTGTATCTCACAAAGCGCTTATCGAAGCAGATATCGAAGTACAGAAAAAAGAAATTATCGGTCAATTACAAAAAGGTCAAGTGTTAGAAGGTGTTGTTAAAAACATCACTTCTTACGGAGTATTCATTGACTTAGGAGGTGTTGACGGATTAATCCATATTACAGATTTATCTTGGTCAAGAATCAACCACCCAAGCGAGGTGTTAGAGTTAGATCAAAAATTAAATGTTGTAATTTTAGATTTCGACGACGAGAAAACAAGAATTCAATTAGGTTTAAAACAACTTTACGCTCACCCTTGGGATGCTTTAGATGCTAACTTAAACGTTGGTGATAAAGTAAAAGGTAAAGTAGTTGTTTTAGCTGACTACGGTGCTTTCATCGAAGTTGCAGAAGGAGTTGAAGGTTTAATCCACGTTTCTGAAATGTCTTGGTCTACACACTTAAGATCAGCTCAAGATTTCGTAAAAGTTGGAGACGAGGTAGAGGCAGTTATCTTAACGCTTGATAGAGAAGAAAGAAAAATGTCTTTAGGTATTAAACAATTATCTCAAGATCCTTGGACTGATATCACAGCTAAATATCCTGTAGGATCTAAGCATTCAGGTATCGTTCGTAACTTTACTAACTTCGGTGTATTCGTAGAATTAGAAGAAGGAATTGATGGATTAATTTACATCTCTGACTTATCTTGGACGAAGAAAATCAAACACCCATCTGAGTTTGTAAACGTAGGTGATAAATTAGATGTTGTTGTATTAGAGTTAGACGTTGAAGGACGTAAATTATCTTTAGGACACAAACAAACAACAGCTAACCCTTGGGATAAATACGAAGATGCTTATGCAGTAGGTACGATCCACAATGGTGAAATTTCTGAATTAGTTGACAAAGGAGCTACAGTAGTATTCGAAGAAGACGTAGTAGCTTTCATTCCAACTCGTCACTTAGAAAAAGAAGACGGTAAGAAATTGAAAAAAGGTGATTCTGCTGAATTCAAAATTATTGAGTTCAACAAAGAATTCAAAAGAGTAGTAGCTTCTCACACTTCTATTTTCCGTGAAGAAGAGGAGAAAAATGTAAAATCTGCTGAGAATACAGTAAATGCTACAGAAAAAACTACTTTAGGAGATATCGATGCTCTTGCTGAATTAAAAGAAAGAATGGAAAAAGGAAACTAATCCTTTGTATCTATACAATCTTGAAAGCCCTAACATTTGTTGTTAGGGCTTTTTTTGTTTGATACGCTTTTTTATCTGTACTGAGTGTTATCTTTGTTCGCTATATCCAACTAGTAAAATGCCTAACTATGATTGAGCTAAAGCCATTAAGCAAAGAGGATGTTGTTCCATTTTTTTCCTGGTTAAATGATGAAGAAGTGATTCAATATTCGATGAGTCTGTTTCAGCGTTTAAATTCTTCAGAACAAATTAAAAAATGGTTCGACAGCTTGTTTGAGGAACAACAGACCTATAACATCGGAATATATTTAGCAAATACAAACCAACTGATCGGTTATGCGGGAATTAGTGGTATATCTGCCTTAAATAAGAGTGGTGAATATTTTATTTTTATTGGAGATAAAACCCAATGGGGAAAAGGAGTAGGAACCATGGTTACACAAAAGGTTGTGGCATATGGTTTCGAAACACTAAAACTCAATCGCATCATGTTGACCGTTTCACAGCCGAATATTGGCGGTGTCAAAGCGTATGAACGCGCAGGTTTTAAAGTAGAAGGCGTATTGAGAGAAGCTTGTTATCGAGATCAAGCTTTTCACGATAAAATAGTGATGTCCATGCTCAAAAGTGAATATGTTCCTATCCAGTGATATAAAAAAAGGAGATTCAATTGAATCTCCTTTTTTATAAGTAAATAACAGCTGTTATTTTGATGCGTTTTGAGCAGTCAGTTCAGCAATCTTAACGATTACTTCGGTTGCTTTAACCATACTTTCTACTGGTACATATTCGTATTTTCCGTGGAAGTTATGTCCACCTGCGAAAATGTTTGGACATGGTAATCCCATATATGATAATTGAGATCCATCCGTTCCACCGCGAATCGCTTTGATTAAAGGTTTAATACCTAAATCTTTCATCGCCTGTTCTGCTGTATCAACAATATGCATAACGGGTTCAACTTTTTGTTTCATGTTGAAGTACTGGTCTCCAATCTCACAAGAAACAATTGGTCCGCCGAATTTTTTGTTGTGTTTTTTGTTGAATTTCTTCGCTAATTTCTCAATGAATACTTTGCGTTGCTCGTATTTTTTTAAGTTGTGATCGCGAATGATTAATTCCACAACAGATTCTTCAATGCTTCCGCTTACCGTATGTACGTGGAAGAATCCTTCATATCCTGTTGTTTTTTGAGGTACTTCATCTTTTGGTAATTTATTGATGAATTTATTAGCCAACAAAATAGAGTTAATCATCTTTCCTTTTGCGTATCCTGGGTGAACACTTTTTCCAGAAAACGTCAATTTTGCATATCCCGCATTGAAGTTTTCGTATTCTAGTTCTCCAATTTGACTTCCGTCCATCGTATACGCCCATGCAGCACCGAACTTCTTAACATCAAATAAATGTGCACCACGACCAATCTCTTCATCTGGAGTAAATCCAATTCTAATTTTTCCGTGTTTGATTTCTGGATGTTGTACTAAGTACTCCATAGCAGATACAATCTCTGTAATTCCCGCTTTATCATCTGCTCCTAACAACGTAGTTCCGTCCGTAGTGATTAACGTCTGCCCTTTGTATTGTAAGAGATCTTTAAAGTAAGAAGGCGATAAAACGATGTTTTGTTCTTTATTTAAAATAATATCACCACCATCGTAGTTTGGTACAATTTGCGGTTTTACGTTTGCACCAGAAAAATCAGGTGAAGTATCAAAGTGAGCAATAAATCCAATAGTAGGTACTTCATGCTCTACATTGCTAGGCAAAGTAGCCATCACATATGCGTTCTCATCTATTGTTACGTCTTCTAGACCAATTTGTTTTAACTCTTCAACTAGTTTGTTTGCTAAATCCCATTGCTTTTCAGTACTAGGACAAGTTTGAGAAGAAGGATCAGACTCTGTATCAACAGTCACATAACTGATGAAACGATCAATAATATGTTGCATAGTATTAAATTTTATATCTAACAAAAGTATGAATTTATTAAATGAAAGCCTTATAATGTCTTGGCTTTTTCACGGGTTTAATTTTCAACTTGGTAAAGTTTGGAAATATTAGAATACCATTAGTAAACCAATTTTTCATTCGAATGGAATTAACCATAAGGGAGTATTGTCGTATCTTTGATTTTCAATTCAAAAATGACGAGCAATGAAGCATTTACTTTGTTTGTTTAGTTTGTTGTTTGTGCAGATCGCGGCAGCATTAAATCCAGTTAAGGAGTATGTTGATACCCCTGTTAATTCCAATTTTGACTATGAGGAAGTACAAATTGAAACTCCGGATAATTACACGCTAAATTCGTGGATTTTACATCCTAAAGAAGACAAGAAACTAGATCGAACGTTGGTTTTTGCGTATGGAGATGCTGGAAATATGTCTTACTGGTTGAGACAGGCAATCGAAGTGGTGAATCAAGGCTATACGGTTGTCTTGTTTGATTATCGCGGTTTTGGTGCGAGTGATCCTTTTGAAATTGAAGAAGATATGTTGTATTATGATGAGTTTGCAACTGATTTACAAGCGGTAGTTACTTATGTAAAACAAAAGTTTAGCACGAAGATTGGGGTATGGGCTATATCTACAGGAACTATCGCAGCTGTTTTTACGCACAATAAAACCTCTTATGATTATTTAATTGCCGACGGTTTCGTCGTTAGTCCTCAAACCATTGTGGATCGGTTAACGCATTTCTTAGAAAAAGAAACGCGATTGCCTGAAGGTGCAGTAGCATATGATAAGGCATTAAGTCGATTAACACTTCCCGTTTTGTTTATCGTCGGAGATCGAGACGGATTAACAACAGCCTATGATAGTAACCGCGTCAAACCACTAAATCCAAAAAGTGAAGTTGTCCTGTATAGAGGAGGTCATTTGCAAGGGTTTCAAGCGATGACTGATACCTATCACGGACAAGGTTATATCGAAGCGATGAATGCTTTCTATGTAAAAAACTTTGAAAAGTAATACATGATGATGGAACACAGACATTTTATCCTGTATAAACCACATGGCTATATCAGCCAATTTATTTATGAAAAGAAACGAACCAAAAAAAAGCTAGGTGAATTATTTGATTTTCCCGAAGGGACTATGGCTATTGGCCGGTTAGATGAGAATTCTGAGGGGCTATTATTGCTGACTACTGACGGAATGGTCAGTGAACAAGTGCGCAGTGAACACTATGAAAAGGAATATTATGCGCAAGTGGATGGGCAGATCACTTCAGAAGCTGTGGAACTATTGCGAAATGGAGTAGAAATAGGAGTGAAAGGAGAAAAGTACACCACTAAATCTTGCGAGGTAAGCAAGCTAGAAGAAGTTCCACCGTGGATCGGAGTTGGTAGACGTATACGCGATGAAAGACACGGACCAACCAGTTGGATTCGCCTTGTGTTGACGGAAGGGAAATTTCGACAGGTACGAAAAATGACTGCTAGTGTAGGTTTTCCAACCTTGCGATTAGTTCGCGTTAGAATTGGTTCTATCCATTTGGAAGGATTAGAAGTAGGAGAAGTAAAAGAAGTAACAACGTTGTAAAACTTAGTTTATGCATAGTAAAGCAAACGAAAATTACCAATTTCAAAAGATAGTAGCCATTGTAGGGGTACTCTTGTTTATTGTAAAATTAGTTGCGTGGTACATGACTCGATCTGTGGCTATCTTTACAGATGCTTTGGAGAGTGTGGTTAATGTAATTAGCGGTTTTATCGGATTGTATAGTCTCTATCTATCTGCTCAACCTCGAGATCGAAATCATCCTTATGGACATGGAAAGGTAGAGTTTATTTCCGCCACGATTGAAGGAGGTTTAATCATTATGGCAGGTATTGCTATTATTTTTGAAGGGGTGAGAAATAGCATCAATCCGCAACCCATTGGACAATTAGATTACGGAATTATCTTAGTCGCTTTTACCGCAGTAGTCAACTATGTACTCGGTTGGTATGCAATCAAAAAAGGAAAAAACAATAAGTCGTTAGCCTTGGTTGCTAGTGGAAAACACCTTCAGTCAGATACCTATTCTACTATTGGTATTATTTTAGGTCTACTCTTGTTGTACTTTACTAATTTACAATGGCTAGATAGTGCTGTTGCTTTGGTATTTGCAGGTATCATTATCGTAACTGGTTATAAAATTGTGCGTGGTGCTGTTTCGGGTATTATGGATGAAACAGATGAGGCGCTGCTCAAAGAAGTAGTTGATTATTTGGAGGAAAATAGAAAAGAAAATTGGATTGATTTACACAATATGAGAATTATTAAGTACGGAAGTGTTTTACATTTTGACTGTCATATGACAGTGCCGTGGTATTTCACAATTGTCGAAGGTCATAAAGAAGTTGAGCTTTTAGAAAAAGAAATTAGTGATCACTTTGGAGAAGATTTGGAGCTTTTTGTTCACATGGATGATTGTAAAACTTTTTCTTGTAACATTTGTAGTAAACAAGATTGTCCCTTTAGAAAGGAACCTTTTGTTAAACAAATTCAGTGGACCATAGAAAATGTTTCAAAAAACAAACGACATACGAGTACTACGGGGCAAGAATAAAGCGCTTGCTTTGTCGATCAAAGTGTAAGACATTATCGGGAAAGAAATGATCAAAAACACCGTTGGAAATCAAGTTTTCAATGGTGTTTTGCGTATAATAGCCCTGTTGAAGAACAATTCCTTCATCGGCAAATTGTAACGCTAGTTCAATATCATGGCTAGAGAATAAGATGGTTTTCTTTTCTTCTCTTGTTAGATGTTGTAGTAATTGGTAGATTTTTACTTTGTGATGCAGATCCAAATGGCTAGAAGGTTCGTCAAGAATAAGAATTGGAGTGTGTTGTGCAAGTGCACGGGCAATTAAAACGCGCTGTAGTTGTCCATCGCTCAAGTTTTGAAGGGGAGAATCAAGAATAGAAGAGATAGAAGTTAAATCAATGGCTTTGTCAATGTGGTAGAAATCTTCTTTAGTGAGGTTAGAAGACCAGTTGACGTGAGGAGTTCGACTAATTTGAAGCAATTCTGTAACACGCAAATTTGAGGCGGGAATACCACTAGTCAGCACTACGCTGATTTCCTTTGCCAGTGCAGGAGGAGAATAGTGTGCTAAGGGAGTTCCCTTTAACAAAATACTTCCGCTTAAAGGTGGTAGATGCCCACATAAAGTGCGGATTAAAGTAGATTTTCCAATGCCATTTATACCTAATAAGGCCGTCAACGTTTGCGGTTGCAGATGTAGTGTTACTTGTTCTTGAATGAGGTTGAGTTGTTTCTTACCCAATGCATAACCAATTGCTAACTCTTTTGTCTGTAACATACTATTGTTTTTAGTAGACGAAATACGGAGATATTCGCGTCTTTTTTTTAAAAAATGATTCGGCTTCAAAAAGGTAAAGATACTTATTAGATTCGTTTGATAATAACATAGAGTACGGCAAATAAGTTTTATATTTGTTCCATAATAAATTTAGATTGTCGAAATAATGAAACCGAACACACAACAACTAACGGAGTTAACTACACAAGTAAGAAGAGACATTCTCAGAATGGTACATGCGGTGAATTCTGGACATCCAGGAGGTTCATTAGGGTGTGCTGAATACCTAGTGTCTTTATATCAGTCGATCATGGATCGCAAAGAAGTATTTTCAATGGACGGAGCAGGTGAAGATCTATTCTTCTTATCCAATGGACATATTTCTCCTGTATTCTACAGCGTATTAGCCCGTAGTGGATATTTTCCGGTAGCAGAATTAGCTACATTCAGAAAGTTAAACACTAGATTACAAGGACATCCATGTACACATGATAAATTGCCAGGTGTACGCATGGCTTCTGGATCTTTAGGACAAGGGTTATCTGTGGGAATTGGAGCGGCTCAAGCAAAGAAATTAAACCAAGATGATCATTTAGTTTACGTTCTTTTAGGTGATGGTGAACTTCAAGAAGGTCAAAATTGGGAAGCAATGATGTACGCTTCAGCAAATAAAGTAGATAACTTAATTGCGACAGTAGATTTAAACGGTAAGCAAATTGATGGACCAACAGATGTTGTTTTGAATTTAGGTTCGATGAAAGCTAAATTTGAAGCATTTGACTGGACTGTAATCGAAATCAAAGAAGGAAATTCAATAGACGCTATTCTAAAGGGATACGAGCAAGCTAAAGCTTTAACGAAACAAGGAAAACCTGTTTGTGTATTGTTGTACACAGAAATGGGGAATGGAGTAGATTTTATGATGGGAACTCATGCATGGCATGGAAAGGCACCAAATGATGCTCAGTTAGAAGAAGCGCTAAAACAAAATCCAGAAACTTCATTTGGAGATTATTAATCTATTGACTTTAGAATTATCATGAAAAAATATACAAATACAGGAAGTAAAGATACGCGTTCAGGTTTTGGAGCTGGACTTACAGAATTAGGACAAAAAAATGAAAACGTAGTCGCTTTATGTGCTGACTTGATCGGTTCATTGAAAATGGACGATTTTAAAAAGAATCATCCAGAGCGTTTCTTTCAAATAGGAATTGCAGAAGCGAATATGATAGGGATTGCAGCTGGTATGACGATCGGTGGAAAAATTCCATTTACAGGTACTTTTGCTAACTTCTCAACAGGTCGTGTATATGACCAGATCCGTCAATCTGTTGCTTATTCAGAGAAAAATGTAAAAATTTGTGCTTCACACGCAGGATTGACACTTGGAGAAGATGGAGCAACACATCAAATTTTAGAAGATATCGGTTTGATGAAAATGTTGCCTGGTATGACGGTAATCAATACTTGTGATTACAACCAAACGAAAGCAGCAACATTGGCTATTGCGGACTATGAAGGGCCTGTTTACTTGCGTTTTGGACGTCCTGTAGTGCCTAACTTTATGCCAGAGAATGAAAAGTTCGAAATCGGAAAAGCAGTTCTTTTACAAGAAGGAAAAGATGTAACGATTCTCGCAACAGGTCATTTAGTGTGGGAAGCATTATTGGCTGCCGAAACACTAGAAGAGAAAGGAATTTCAGCAGAAGTAATCAACATTCATACCATTAAACCGTTAGATGAAGAGGCTATTTTGCGTTCTGTGGCTAAAACAGGGTGTGTAGTTACCGCAGAAGAGCACAACTTCTTAGGAGGTTTAGGAGAGAGCGTTGCACGTGTACTTGCTTTACATAGTCCACTGCCACAGGAATTCGTTGCTGTACAAGACACGTTCGGTGAATCAGGTACTCCAGATGAATTAATGGAAAAATATGGTTTAAAAGCAGCTAATATTGTTGAAAAAGCGGAGTTGGCAATCAACAGAAAGTTTAAGAGATAGTAGTAGATCTATAGAAAAAAAAGGAGAGCTAGCTCTCCTTTTTTTTGTGGTTATTTGAGGGTAACGCATAAAAAAAGCAGTAATTAATTACTGCTTTTTTTATGCGATTCAGAGCTAAATCTCTGTTTTATTTGTTAGGCCAAACCCATTCACCATCTACCATGTAAGGTTTACATGTGTTATCAAGGTAGCGCGGTGTTCCTGTACATGTTTTTAGTTCAGGAGCATCGTATTTATAATGCTTGATTTTGCCATTAGCGTCTTTATACTGTAATTCAATTAGCGTTGGTACACCATCTCCGTCGTCATCAATATCCAAGAAATTAGGTACTGCATCACTGTTTGTGTCTAAATCAAAATAATCGTGAATGCTTAGTTCTGTGCCAATCTTTTCGGGTTTTACCTCGTATTTAGACGGAATACCATCTAGGTCGTGATCTCTTTCGAAGGTGCTAATTAGGGTTAAATCTGAAATAAAAGGTTCATAAGCTTTCAATTTATCATAACCTGAATTAAATTGTCCGATTCCTGAAGGAAGAAAAACAAGGATGCGTCCGGCAGTCGTTTCGTCATATGAAATGGTTCCGTCGGGATTAATTCCTGAATTCAATGCCGTTTTGATGAATTTTAGCATTTGGCGTTCTCCTGTGTGCAGGCGCAAGGGAGAAGGTGCTATTCCTTTTAACTCAGCTACAGTGTGTGGAAATGAATAGAATCCACCAGTTGTTGGATGATTTGCAGATGTAATGCGTTGATTCTTTAAATTGAAACTCGTTCGCTTAACGTAGATCGAGTCAACAGGTGAACTCTTTTGTCCTTGTCCTTCGTTGAGAAGCATGTAGTATACTTTGTACTTAACTGTATCCGCAGATTTTGAATATTTGTAGACTACTTTTGTGCGATCATAAGGGTCCTGTAAAGCAAATGCAGCATAATCCTCATTGGAAACAACAATAGAATCTAAACGGCTATCGTAAAAAATAGCTTTTTCATTGGTGTGATTGGAGCTAGTAAGACTGTCAAAAGTAATGACGCCATTGCGCTCAATCATATAGTTGTTTTTTAAATACTTAATGATGGAATCTCTGTTTTTTACATATACTTCTTTAGAATCCTTGATAGGTTCCGGCTTGAAATCGTCAGAATTATCACTTTTATTACAGCTAATGCCTGTAATAGTAAGAGTTAGGATCCCTAAAATAGAAAATAGTCTATTCATTATTTTTGAGTTATTTTAGTAGTGCAAGATACAATTTTACTTTATTTTTGTCTTGATTAATGAAGAATTTTAATATTTAATTATGCGTATTGACAAATACTTGTGGTGTGTACGGTATTACAAAACTAGAAACATAGCAACAGAAGCGTGTAAAAAAGGGCATATTACAGTGAATGGACAAACCGTAAAGCCTTCACGTGAGGTTTTTCCTACGGATAAAATCACGCTGAGAAGGGATCAGATTGTTTATAAATTGACGGTTTTAGATGTGCCTCAAAGTAGAGTAGGGGCAAAGCTCGTGGATATTTATCGCAAGGATGAAACACCTGCTGAAGCTTTTGAACATTTAGAGCTATTGCGTCAAACGAAGGAATATTATCGCGCGAAAGGGACGGGAAGACCAACGAAGAAGGATCGACGCGACATAGATGGATACCTTGATAACGACGAGTATGACGAAGATATTGAATAAGAAATACTGGGAGGATCGCTATAACAAACAAGAGGCTACTTGGAATGCAAAGGCCATTACAACGCCTTTAAAAGCGTATATCGATCAACTCACTATGCTGGATGCTCACATTCTCGTTCCAGGTCTTGGACATGGACATGAGTTATTGTATTTGCATCGCCAGGGATTTAGCCAAAGCGTTGGTTTGGATTTTACAGCTGTAGCCTTTGAAGAAACAGCAAAAGTACACGCGGATTTTCCCGTAAATCACGTTGTTATTGGAGATTTCTTCGAACATAGGGGGAGGTATGACTTAATTTTGGAACAGACGTTTTTTTGCTCTCTTCCTGTCGATAAAAGAAAAGCCTATGTAAAACAGATGCATGCGCTATTACAACCCCATGGGAAATTAGTAGGTGTGTTGTTTGATGCTGTTTTCGAGCAGGATACACCGCCGTTTGGAGGGAATGAACAAACATACAGGCAACTGTTTGAACCGTATTTTACCATCGAGGTGATGGAACGTGCCTATAATTCAATTAAACCAAGGCAAAACAGAGAATTGTTTATTATACTAAAGAAAAAGATATGACTAAAAAAATCATTTTAAATAAAGAACAAATAGGGTTTAAAACCAAACGCATAGCGTATCAGATTTATGAAACATTTTCTGAAGAGCAAGAAATCGTCATTGCGGGAGTCGCTAACAGCGGTTTTACCTTTGCACAAAAAATAGCGAAAGTGTTAGGTGAAATAGCAGAGATCGATGTCAAGTTATGCGAAGTCCAAATTGACAAGGCTAATCCAATTAACCCGATCCGCACTTCACTTACCCCAGACGAGTATACTGGTAAAGCTATTGTTTTGGTTGATGATGTACTAAATTCGGGTGCAACACTAATTTACGGGGTAAAACACTTTTTAGATGTACCTGTAAAGAAAATGAAAACAGCAGTGTTAATTGATAGAAACCACAAAACGTATCCTATTAAAGCGGATTATAAAGGATTGTCTTTATCTACTTCGCTCTTAGAGCATATTCAGGTTGTTTTTACCGAAGAGGACGAATACGCGTATTTGAGTTAGTAAGAGAGCGCTGTTCGAATTTCATCTACAATTTGATCAATCGATTTGTCATCTACAGCAATCACGTGTTTGGCTTGATAGTAAAAATAACTGCGGTCAAAGAGGTGTTTGGCTATAAAAGTTTCAAGAGTATCTTCTGTGTTGGTTAGCAACACTGGACGATGCTCTTTTTCTTTTTCCAATCGTTCGGTTAATGTAGAGATAGACGCTTTGAGGTAGAAGGATTGTACGTGTTCGAGTTGAAGTATTTCGTGATTGTTGGCGTAACAAGG
The DNA here is from genome assembly GCF_050522425.1 of Myroides sp. C6-3. Lineage (NCBI taxonomy): Bacteria > Pseudomonadati > Bacteroidota > Flavobacteriia > Flavobacteriales > Flavobacteriaceae > Myroides > Myroides sp. C6-3. Next base: position 15,355 of record NZ_JBMVQP010000049.1, read on the forward strand.
AGTTCCTCCACCCAAACTGATAATCGCTTGTTCATCTTTATTGATCAGTTGATGTAAAAGCTGATGTTCTAGTTTTCTAAAAAACACTTCCCCTCTTGTTGAAAAAATAGTACTGATTTTTTGTTGTTGTTGCTTTTCGATTTCAAGATCCAGATCGTAGCAAGGAAGACGGAGTTCTTGTGCCAATTGTTGCGCGATTGTCGATTTTCCAGCGCCCATATAACCTAAAATAATAATTTTTTCCATAAAATAAGGGGTTGTAAAATAGTGAGTTATGCAAAAATACCCTGTTTTTTAGGGATGTTGCTGACAAAAATAAAACAAAAACATGATGTTTTTTAAAAAAAACATTCTATATTTGCACCCGCAATCAGGAATTGATTAGACTCGATAGCTCAGTTGGTAGAGCACAACACTTTTAATGTTGGGGTCCTGGGTTCGAGCCCCAGTCGGGTCACAAAAACTTTTTATAAAATACATCGCAATTCAATGGATTGTAATGACTCGATAGCTCAGTTGGTAGAGCACAACACTTTTAATGTTGGGGTCCTGGGTTCGAGCCCCAGTCGGGTCACAAA
>NZ_JBMVQP010000050.1:0-14545 GCF_050522425.1 Myroides sp. C6-3
TTGTTGATTGTTGTTTGTTGATTGTTGTTTGTTGATTGTTGTTTGTTGATTGTTGTTTGTTGATTGTTGTTTGTTGATTGTTGTTTGTTGAAGAAATTCTTGTTTAAAGGCACCATGACATCTCATCATCTCATCATCTCAACACTTTTCTTATTTCAAGGAAGGTGTTTTCTTTTTCTAGAAAAAGCTACGTTAACCGTTAACCGTTAACTGTTCACTGTCAACCGTCAACTGTTAACCAATTATGCATTTGTCCCCCATTTGTCCCCCTCTAAATGCGTATTATTTCTTAATAAAAACCTAATTTTGCGAAATTAACCTGAGGGTGTTTTATGTATTGCATTAGAATAGATAGGTAAACACCTTTAAACTCACATCCCCTTACGTATGAAAAAGACGATTCATTATTTATTCTTTTTTATCTTTTCGCTACAGTGTAGCTTTTTACAAGCACAACCTTATCAATCCCTAGAAATAGATGGTTATAATGCTGATGTGATTGCTAATGGTGTTGGAGCGGTTGCTAGCTCCACTACGCATGATATCGATAATGCAGGACATTACTTACTTGCAGACGATTGGAAGTTAGATGCGAATCAATCTTTGAGTGGAACAGGTTTACCTAGGAGTGGCCGTATTTCTTCTGCTCATATACCAGGAATGGAATTTCTCTTACAAAACTACAGTGCGAATAATTCGATTCGTTTATCTACCACTGTATCTACTGTCACATCTAACTTAGCAATACCGGCAAAGACGAGAAAACTTTTTGTCCTAACTACAGCTGGACTAACGAGTACTGCGCTAGACGTAACGGTAATTTTTGAGGATGATACTACAGAAGTATTTTCAAGTCGTGTACCCGATTGGTATAATGGTACATCTTTACCTGTGGTTTATAAAAACTTTGGACGATTAACAGGTGCAAGTATTTTAGAAAAGCCAACAGATAACCCTAGATTATATCAACTTACTTTACATATTAGCAAGCAAAATCAGCTAAAGAAAGTCAAGCAAATTAAGTTTTTACGTCCCATTTCGTTTGAAGGGGTTCTAAATATTTTCGCTGTTTCAGCAGAATTACTAGATGATTGTCCGAGTCCTGAATTTGTTGAATTTAGCGAATTAACGATGAATAGCGTGGTTGCAACAGTAGATTTACCAGTCTTACCAGCAACAACCTATCAGTATGAATTGCGCACCTCAGGTTTGCCTGGGTCTGGGAGCAGTGGACTCGTTAAAAGTCAAGATTTTAGTGAAAGTAACAGTCAGATCACTTTTACTGATTTAGCTAATGCAACAGCATTTTCCCTTTATGTACGTTCGTTTTGTTCAGATACAAATCAAGGATATTGGAAAGGACCTTTTACTTTTACTACCTTATGCAGCGCTGTGAATACACCTTATAAGGTGCCGTTTGATACAGTAGATGCTCCAAATGCTCCTGCTTGTACGACGATTTTAAATGCAAATGAAGATGATTATACTTGGACCACAGAAAGAAATGTCATCGGTTTTGAAGGTCCTGTTTTGAAGTATCGATATAATCCTACTCAAGCAGCAGATGATTGGTTTTTTACCCGTGGAATTAATGTAACTAGTGGAGAAACGTATCGTTTGCGATTTAAGTATAGAGATAAAAGATTTAATGAAAAGTTACGTGTGAGCTTAGGAAAATTTGCCTATCCCGAAGCGATGACCACTGAAATTTTTAATGTGGATACAGGTGGAACGGACCAAGTAACAGATAAATTAATTGAATTTACGGCGAATGAAACGGGTGTTTTATATATTGGTTTTCAGGTCTATTCCCTTGCAGATCAATATTATTTTTACTTAGGCGACATTGAAGTAACGCAGTCAAGTTGTCACAGACTACTTTGGTGGGCAAGTGAATGGGTGTGTGAAGGCGGACCTGTAACATTGGAGGCTCAGGCTAATTATGGCACACTCCGCTGGTATGCCTCGCGAACGAGCACGGAAGTTTTAGGAGAAGGCTCCACTTTTGTAACTCCTCCCTTAACAGAATCAAGAAGCTACTATGTGAAATCCTATTTTGAAGATAGCAAAGGTGGTAAACAAAGTTTATCTACGAATTCCAACGATTCCCTAACGAATGCAAATTGGGGAATTTCATTTGATCTACTAGACCCAGGTACGATTAAAAGTACCACAGTATATGCCAGTCAATCGGGAAGCATCCGGGTTTCGATTCTAAATTCAAGTGGAAGAGAGGTATATGTATCAGATGTTATAGCGATTAATGCTGCAGGTTCTACTGTACCAATCATTGTCCCATTAAACGCTGAATTAAATGCTGGCAGAGGATATAAAATGATTTTGAAGGAGGTAAATAATGCAAAACTTTTCGTTGATCAAACGGTTCTTTTTCCGATGTACGATAGTCATACTAGTTTACGGGTAACTTCTAGTCTAATGCCGGTTGAGAATCGAGCTACTTATGCCTATTTTTTTGAACTGCTCTTTCAAAGAGCCTGTTCAAGCGACGGTGTTGTACTCGATGCTTCAGTCATTAAAGCAGTTGCACCTATAGTGGATCAGGCCATGCAACATTTTTGTAAAAGCTCAAACCCAACATTGGCAGATATAGCAATAACAGGAACAAATATTCGCTGGTATGCAAATGAAACTGGGGGAGTTGAGTTGCCTAATACGACTCCTTTAGTGCATAATACAACCTATTATGCTTCTCAATTGCTCTCTGCTTGTGAAAGTCCAAGGCGTACTGCCGTAAAAGTGGTCCTAGAAGAAGCTCACCTTCAAACATCAGGAATAAATGTGCATTATAATTATGGAACCGATTCGGAAACGGTTGGAACTAGCATTTATAATGCATTAGGTTCAACAGTGTTGCAATGGTTTACAGAGGAAACAGGTGGTTTACCTGTTGACACTCCTGCATTTTCTACCTTAGCTGTAGGAAGTTATGACTATTGGGTGAGTGGAATAATAAATGGTTGTGAGAGCGCAAGAAGTCGTATCGGTCTGATTGTACGTCCTGTGTCTATATGGGTGACTGCACAACCTACTAGAAAAGTGTATGGAGAGGAAGATCCTGCTTTGTTATATCGTGTTAGTGGGTTAGTGAATAACGATGAATTAACGGGAACGTTGACTCGTGCTCCAGGAGAAGATGTAGATACTTATGTAATTAGCAGAGGAACCTTGGCTGCTTCGTCCAATTATATACTTAATGTGGATAATGCGAACTTTAGGATTCTTCCCGCAACATTAACCGTAACAGCAGCGGATAAAACCAAAGTGTATGGTGAGGAAGATCCAGCGTTTACCTATACCGTTACTGGATTAAAATGGATAGATTCAGCTGCTAGTGCTTTACGTGGAAATTTAGCCCGTACTGGAGATGAAGCCGTTGGGAATTATAGCATTACACAAGGAACTTTAGAGGCTACGGAAAATTATACCTTAGTGTTTGAAGGAGCCGATTTTACGATTAGGCCAGCTACAATCAGCATAATGGCGCATCCAAAAGCAAAAGATTATGGAGCACCAGAACCGTTGTTTACATACACGACAGTTGGAATGAAAAGAGGTGAAGATAGCTCAACTATAGTAACCGGTCATTTAACGCGTACGGGTACGGAAGATGTGGGAATCTATACTATTGAACCAGGAACTTTAGCAGCCAATGCAAATTATATAATTGATTATGTATCAGCTTATTTCACGATTAATCCTGAGGAATTAACGGTAACAGCCGAGGCTAAAACGAAAATTTATGGAGAGGCTGATCCAACCTTAACCTATGCTGTTACAGGATTACAAAGAAGTGAAGATGCTTCAACCGTATTCACGGGAAGTTTAACCCGTGTTGCAGGTGAAGCCAAAGGGCTCTATGCTATTGAAAAAGGAAGTTTAAGCGCTAACGCTAATTATACGTTCAATTATGTAGGAGATAATCTTACGATTGGTGTAGCGGAGTTAACCGTAACGGCAAATCCTCAAACCAAAACCTATGGGGAAGCAGATCCTGCTTTAACTTACACGGTTTCTGGATTGAAAAATGGAGATCAAGTCTCTGATGTATTAACGGGAAGTTTAGAACGTGTGCCAGGTGGAGACATAGGTATGTATGGGATTGGACAAGGTAGTCTAGCGTTAACCTCTTCGGATTACACTTTAAATTATATCGCAGATAGTTTGTCGATTACACCTGCTGTTTTAACGGTTACCGCCACTCCTCAAACCAAAACCTATGGGGAAGCAGATCCTGCTTTAACTTACACGGTTTCTGGCTTGCAAAATAACGAAGAAGCTGCAGCTGTATTGACGGGAAGTTTAACCCGTGTTGCAGGGGAAGCCAAGGGTCTCTATGCCATTGAAAAAGGAAGTTTAAGCGTTAACGCCAATTATAGCTTCACCTACGAAGGAGCTGATTTAGAGATTCAAGCGGCGGAGTTAACCGTAACGGCAGAACCCAAAAACAAAGCGTATGGCGAAACAGATCCTGCCTTAACCTACACGGTTTCAGGATTGAAAAACAACGAAGATGCTTCAACTGTATTCACAGGAAGTTTAACGCGTGTTGGAGGTGAATCAGTTGGAAACTATGCGATTCAACAAGGGAGCTTAGTTGCTACGGCAAATTATAATTTGGTGTATGAAGGAGCTGATTTGGCCATTACAGCAGCTGAATTAATCGTAACCGCAGATTCTCAAACCAAAGTGTATGGTGAAGTAGATCCTGTCTTAACCTATACCGTTTCAGGATTACAATGGAATGATGATATAGCAACAGTAATGCAAGGTACGTTGAGTCGTGAGTCTGGGGAATCAGTAGGGGTATATCGCATCGAACAAGGAAATTTAACGACTACTGCGAATTATACCTTGGCGTTTGTTGGGGCTCATTTAGCGATTACCCCAATTGAGTTACGCATTGCTCCTGTGCCAAACCAAACCAAAGTATACGGCCAAGCCGATCCGGTTTTAGTCTTTACGGTTAGTGGATTGAGCCAGGGGGATACGGCAGAAAATGCGTTAATAGGAACACTTGGTCGCACAAACAGTGAAAATGTGGGGCTTCATTCCTATACGTTAGGAAGTTTACAAGCAGCACAGCGCAATTACTATCTAGTTCTTGTGAATGAAGCGCGTTTTGAAATTACAGCAGCGCCAATTGCAATTGTGGTGAATCCAAACCAACAAAAAAGAGTAGGACAAGCTGATCCTGTGCTGGCGTATACCGTTACGGGGCTACAGCGAGGGGATTATCCTGCTACTGTCATGATGGGACAATTAGAGCGAGAGACAGGTGAATCGGTGGGAATGTATGCTATTGCGCAAGGAAGTTTGTATCCACGTTTGAATTATACGATTCAATCGTTTACGGCGGATGTTTTTGAAATTAAAAAAGGGGAGATTACTGGACTTACACTGCCTTCTCAATCTTTTGTTTACGATGGTGAAGTGAAGCGTTTACAGGTTGAGGGACTATTGGCGGATGGAGCCGTAATAACCTATGAAAACAATGAGCAAACCCAAGTAGGGCGCTATACTGTTGCAGCAACAATTGATTATGGTAGCGACTATGAGCCGTTGCGTTTATTGGGACTATTGACCCTTATTTCCGCAGAACAGCATATTCGCTTTACTGCACCTGCGCTAGTCGTGATGGAAGATACCCCAACGCTACAATTACAAGCAACAGCAAGTTCAGGATTGCCAATTTCGTACACGATAGACGATCCGACAGTAGCTGTCGTTGATGATGAAGGAAAGCTTAGATTCTTACAACCAGGAGTTGTAACAGTAACTGCACACCAAGAAGGGGATTCGAATTACAAAGCAGCAACTCCTGTTGCTCAAACCATAGAAGTAACAAGTAACGATGCCAGTATTTGGGATCTGGAAATTGATGGTGTAAAGTATGGTAAAATTGAAGGACAATTACAAGTTGTACTGAGTTGTGAGTACAACCAAGAGGAAGTACATTTTGTTGTTACGACCCAAAAAGGAGCGGTTGTACAACCTTCACATAATTTTATTGTTCCCGTTCCTGCCTATGGGAGATATGAACAAGTAATTACGGTGCAGGCACAAAATGGAAGGGCTACCCAAACGTATACAATTGTAATTGACAAACGCATGCCAACGGAAAACCTTGTCTTCCAAAAGTACGGGAACGTCTTATTGGTCAACAACAACAAACAAACCAATGGAGGCTATGTTTTTAGTGCGTATGAATGGTTTAAAAATGGCGAGTCGATGGGGAAAAAGCAATTCTACTCAGCGGGTAGTGATGCTGGAACCACCTTTGAGGCTTCTGCTGTTTATGAGGTAGAATTAACATTACACAACGGTCAAAAGATAAGAAGTTGTCCGATTGTACTAGAAAATAAACAAGGAACGAATTGGGCGGTTTATCCGAATCCGGTAGAAAAAAATACTTGGCTGAGTCTTCGATTAGACGATAAACCGCAAGAGGCCATAACCTATGCAATATACAGCATCAAAGGACAGTTGATCAAACGCGGCCAAGTAGATCCAACGAGAATGGGCATTGAAATTCCCGCGACAGCTGCCACGGGATCGTATTACTTGGTTTTAAAAACCGCTGATAGACAAGAGGGAATCCAATTTATTATTAAATAAGGGCAGAGGAACTCTGCCCCCTAATCTAAAAATAATATAATGAAGCAATTTTTTTATCTTACCATCCTTTTCCTTAGTGGATGTTATGTAACACAAGCCCAGTACAAACCATATTACTACAGCGATCACGAAGTTGGAGTAACTCTAAAGGGTGGGATGTCGCAAAATTACGGTAGTTTGCCTGCTCAGATTTCGACTGATTTTAAAATGAACACAGCAGTGGGAATTCAATACGACTATTACCTCAATGCAACGTGGAGTTTGGGAATTGGAGGGCAATATGCCATGCAAACCACAACGTTTACTGCTAATAATTTAAAAGGAAATAGCGAAGAAATCGATTGGGAGAATGAAAAGTTTAGGTTTAGTTATCACGGAAAATCATACGAAGAAGAGTGGAAAGTTTCTCAGCTGAATATTCCTTTAACCGTGCAATACGTAGGGAAGGGAGAAAGAGCCTTCTATGCCCGAACTGGAATACAGTATTCGCTAATCATGAGTAATAAAACTACAGTAACGTGGAATGGTTTGCAAACCTCTGGTTTTTTTCCGCAGTATAACCTACTGCTTGATCAAGACTTATTGTATGCAGGTTTTGCCTACCAAGAACAGGTCGAAGCTAAACCTAATTTAGATTTAAAAAACCGTTGGGCATGGATTGGAGAAGTAGGAATGAAATACAACATCAAAGACAATCAAAACCTGTATGTAGGGTTCTATTTTGATTTAGGACTCAACAATCAAAAACCAGATGTACAAGCATCAAAAGAGCAAGTGCTGATGTATCAGCCTATTGAAAATGATGCCTTGGTGTATAGTAGCATACAAGAAAGCGCAAAAGCCGTGTTTAAAAGTTACAATTTTGGCATTCAACTGCGCTATGGATTTGGGTTGTAGGTTAACAGTTAATGGCTAATTATCGATAGAAGAAAAACCATTCCTTTGTAGGGATGGTTTTTTTTGTTCGTTGTAAGGTTTGCTCTTTGTTTTTTGTTCTTTGTTTTTTGTTCTTTGTTTTTTGTTCTTTGTTCTTTGTTTTTTGTTCTTTGTTTTTTGTTCTTTGTTTTTTGTTCTTTGCTCTTTGTTAATTTGTAAATTCTCTGCGCAGCACAAACCTCACAAACCTCACAAACCTCACAGACCTCACAGACCTCACAGACATCACAAACCTCACAGACCTCACAAACCTCACAAACCTCACAAACCTCACAGACATCACAAACCTCACAAACCTCACAGACCTCACAAACCGTAGATTTTTCTGAAATAGCTGAATTTTTCTTTAAACGATAATCTCTACGACCAACAACAAACAACAAACAACCGTATTAAATTAATTCATTTCTCCTTACCTTTGTAGTTTAGTTTTTTTAAAATATGAAAAGAGTAGTAGTAGGACTTTCGGGGGGGGTAGATTCAAGTGTTGCCGCCTACTTATTGAAAGAACAAGGATACGAAGTGATCGGATTATTTATGAAGAATTGGCATGATGATTCCGTGACGATTTCGAACGAGTGTCCCTGGCTAGAAGATAGCAATGACGCTCTGATGGTTGCTGAAAAATTAGGCATTCCTTTTCAAACGGTAGATTTAAGTGAACAATATAAGGAGAAGATTGTAGACTATATGTTTAAGGAATACGAGAATGGTCGTACCCCAAATCCTGATGTGTTGTGTAATAGAGAGATCAAATTTGATGTTTTCATGAAGATTGCTTTAGAATTAGGAGCTGATTATGTAGCTACAGGGCATTATTGTCGCAAAGCAGAAGAAGAGATCGTATTAGAAGATGGTACAACCCAGACCGTGTATAAATTACTAGCGGGAGTAGATCCTTCGAAAGATCAATCGTATTTCTTATGTCAATTGTCTCAAGAGCAATTAGCGAAAGCCTTATTTCCTGTGGGAGAATTATACAAATCCAAAGTAAGAGAAATTGCCACGGAAGCGGATTTAATTACGGCAGAGAAAAAAGATTCACAAGGATTGTGTTTCATTGGAAAAGTGCGTTTGCCAGAATTTTTACAACAACAATTAAAACCCAAAGACGGTTTTATTTACGAGATACCGCGTGATGCTACTGCATTTGCATCAGTGGAAAAACAGGTGTTTACCACCCTTGAAGACGAATTGTATGCAGAGGCAAAAGCGTTTACCTATACCCCAGAAATGGGTAAAAAAGTGGGAGAGCACTACGGGGCTCATTATTTTACAGTGGGTCAACGCAAGGGATTAAATGTAGGAGGAACCGTAGAACCTTTGTTTGTCATTGCAACGGATGTAGTAACCAATCGCATTTACACCGGACAAGGCAATACACATCCGGGGTTATTTCATCGCACGTTATTTGTGCAAGAGCATGAAATTCATTGGATTAGAGAAGATTTGAAAATGAAAGTAGGAGAGACGATGCAGATAAAAGCGCGAATTCGCTATCGTCAACCTTTACAGGAAGCAACGTTGTATAAAATGGAAAAAGGGATGTACGTTCGCTTTAACGAACCCCAGTCAGCCATTACAGAAGGACAATTTGTATCTTGGCACCTAGACGAGGAGTTAATAGGCTCTGGAGTCATTTCTAAAGTAGAATAACCAAAAAAAACACATGGCACAAAATAGAATAACTGCCCTTTTTGGCATACAATACCCTATCATACAAGGGGGAATGGTTTGGAATAGTGGCTATAAACTTGCTAGTGCAGTAAGCAATGCAGGTGGTTTAGGCTTATTGGGAGCAGGATCTATGTATCCAGATGTTTTGAGAACACATATTCAAAAGTGCAAACAAGCAACCACAAAACCTTTCGGTGTAAATGTTTCGCTTCTATATCCAGATTTGGAGGAAATAATGCAAATTATCGTAGAGGAAGGCGTTAAGATTGTATTTACGTCTGCGGGTAATCCGAAGTTGTGGACTCCTTTCCTAAAAGCGCACGGGATAACTGTTGTTCATGTGGTTAGCTCCTCGAAATTTGCATTAAAAGCGCAAGAAGCGGGTGTAGATGCAATTGTAGCTGAAGGATTTGAAGCAGGAGGACACAACGGAAGAGAAGAAACGACCACCTTTACCTTACTCCCGATGGTCAAGGAAAAGATCAGCATTCCCATGCTCGCAGCAGGGGGAATTGCAACAGGACGTGGAATGTTAGCCGCGATGATTCTCGGTGCAGAAGGTGTGCAAATGGGGACTCGTTTTATCGCTTCTACAGAAAGCTCTGCTCACGATGCATTTAAAGACAAAGTGATCAACGTTCAAGAAGGAGATACCATTGTTACACTCAAAGAGTTGGCGCCTGTTCGATTAATCAAGAATGAATTCTATCAAGGAATTGTATCCCTATATGAAAAAGGAGCGAATACAGAAGAACTCCGCGCTTATCTCAGTAAAGGACGATCAAAAAAAGGAATGTTTGAGGGAGATTTAGTTGAAGGAGAATTGGAAGCTGGACAAGTGGCTGGATTAATCCACCAGGTAGAGCCTGTAGCTCAAATTATTGAAACGGTGATGCGCGATTTTCGAGAAGCTCAACAAACAACATTTGATTTTTAAAAGATTTTAGCTCCATACGCCCCTAGTGGAGGAGCTAAAAAAGACTTGATTTATTGTAATATTCTAAAAACCATGCGATTTTTAACTAAAAACTTCGTATGGTTTTTTGGTATATACTAATAATCTTTTATTTTTATAGAAAGTAAAATAAACTAAAAAAACCACACACTACAGATGAGTTATTATAAAATAGAAAACCTTGAACAATATTTCAAGCATTATAAAAAATCAGTGCGAGAACCTAGAAAGTTTTGGAGTAAAATTGCAGAAGAAAACTTTGTATGGTACCAAGTTTGGGATAAGGTATTTCAATTCGATATGGAGGAATCTAAATTTGAGTGGTTTGTCAACGCAAAGCTCAATATCGTAAAAAACTGCGTGGATAGACACTTAGCTAAAAGAGGAGAGAAACCTGCCATCATTTTCGAACCCAATGATCCCGAAGAAGCACAACAGATTATCACCTATAACGATTTGTTCAACCGCGTTTGTAAAATGGCAAACGTATTGAAGGAGCAAGGCGTGAAAAAGGGGGATCGCGTTTGTATTTACTTACCAATGATTCCAGAATTGGCCATTGCCATGTTGGCTTGTGCTCGAATTGGAGCCATTCACAGTGTTATTTTTGCTGGATTTTCATCTTCTGCTGTAAGTAAGCGAATCAATGACGCAGATTGTCATTATGTTATTACTTCGGATGGAAGCTTTAGAGGAAATAAGAGTATTCCTTTAAAACCTATTATTGATGATGCATTAAAATCTTGCCCTTCCGTAGGACGAGTTTTGGTTGTTCAACGTACAGGAGCTGAAATTGAGATGCAAGAAGGTAGAGATATTTGGTTAAACCCCCTATTAGAAGCCGCTTCAACCAATCACGTAGCCCAAGTGATGGATGCGGAAGACCCGCTGTTTATCTTGTACACTTCTGGTTCTACGGGAATGCCTAAGGGAATGGTACACACGACCGCTGGTTATATGGTACAAACGGCGTATTCATTTAAAAACATTTTCGATTACAAAGACGATGATATTTTTTGGTGTACAGCTGATTGTGGCTGGATTACCGGACACTCTTATATTGTGTATGGGCCTTTGTTAAACGGCGCTACAACCGTTATGTTCGAAGGAGTACCCACTTATCCAACGCCAAGTCGTTTTTGGGATATCATCGATAAATATAAAGTAACACAATTTTATACCGCACCAACGGCACTTCGCTCCTTAATGACAGAAGATTATAAGTATGTAAACGAACACGACCTATCTAGCTTACGCGTAATAGGATCTGTGGGTGAACCCATTAACGAGGAAGCATGGCACTGGTATAACGATCACGTTGGGAAGAAAAAATGTCCTATCGTTGATACATGGTGGCAAACAGAAACGGGAAGTATTTTGATTTCTCCTTTGCCTTTTATTACCCCTACTAAACCCACTTATGCAACTTTGCCATTACCAGGGATTCAGACGGTATTAATGGATGAAAAACGAAATGAAATCGAAGACAACCAAATTGACGGTTCACTTTGTGTGAAATTCCCTTGGCCTTCCATGGCTAGAACTATTTGGGGAGACCACCAACGTTATAAAGATACCTATTTTAGCCAATTTCCAGGAAAGTATTTCACAGGAGATGGAGCATTAAGAGATGAAGTAGGATACTACAGAATTACAGGACGAGCGGATGATGTTGTGATTGTTTCTGGACACAATTTGGGTACAGCTCCAATTGAAGATGCTATCAATGAGCATCCAGCAGTTGCAGAAAGTGCTGTAGTTGGCTATAAACACGAGATTAAAGGAAATGCACTCTATGGTTTTATTACATTGAAAGTAGAAGGGGAGTACCGTGATCGAGAAAATGTTAAAAAAGAAATTAATCAATACATCAGTAGTCACATTGGTCCAATTGCTAAGTTAGATAAGATTCAGTTCGTCGAAAGTTTACCTAAAACTCGTTCAGGTAAAATTATGCGTAGAATCTTACGCTCAATAGCGGATGGGGAAACAAAAGATTTTGGAGATGTTTCAACGTTGATTAATCCGGAAGTGATTGAAAACATCAAGGACGGAAAAATTTAATACAAGAGGAATAAGCGCCGCACCTGCGCACAAGAATAGAAAAAAGCTTGAGTTCAAAACTCAAGCTTTTTTTTTGGGGTTAAACGGAAAAACCTCTTCCTATTCCTATTGCGATCTACTTCATTGCACACTTTTAATTTCGCAAAATTATAATCGCGAAAATGAAATGTACACAAATTTAAAACGAAATGTACATTTTTTCTCAAGGTAATGATAAAATTTAAAAGCCGTTTAATTAGTGATTAAACGGCTTTTATTGTTTAGAATTCTACTCTATCACTTCATACTGCTTTTGAGTATCATGCGCTTGTACTAGTTCAACGATCTTCTCATAGAGAATAGGAAAGATCTTTAAATCTTCTTCGCTGAAATTGTGCAGATTAAACGAATGTTGGTTGCTATCAGTATAGTAACCTCCTTGTGCAATAGTTGTCTGTTCTTTTAAAACATTAAAACTAACAAACTTCGGTTCACTACCTGACGTTGCGCTAAATTCAAAGACAAAAATGTATCCTTCATTTTCGCCTTCTAAAATTGTTTTTACCTCTTGTGTTTTTACTTTTAAATTCATACCTATTATGTTTTTGTTTAACTATTCCATATTAAAGATAAATACCACTTACCTCCTACAAAAACGCATTTCCATTCTTGATTCCTAACTACTATCTGTTCACTCTTATTTGAATCAGAATATAACCAATCACCACCATCTACTTTTATGTAAAAGTCTGCCGAAGCATATAAGCTCTTTACCCAAATTATTCTGCCATACTCTGCATTTATAGGCAGAATAATATCAGTTCTCCTTGTGGCCTCTATTACTATTTGTCCTACACCTTTAAAGTCATTGTCTTTACTTATGTTGAATCTATAAACACCTGATACTTGTTCATTGTATTTATACATGTCAACAAATAAAGATGTTACTGATAGGTTGTTAATCCCACCACTAATAATATTTATTGCATGATTGTACTTAGCGCCACTTGCCAATACTTCTATGCCATAGTTAGTACCTGTTGTAGTAGGTTTTTTGTTGTGAAATGCCCCCATAGCACTAACACTACTGGTTAGATTAGAAATATTCCCAACTCTTGCAAGACTGTTATTTCTGAATTCCATCTGAATAGTATAGAATTCACTATAACTCTGAGCCAATGCACTATCATATTTATAATATAGTCTATTCTCTTCTATTTCTAACGCGCCAACACTCCCACTTCCAAGAGCAAAACGCGTTGCTTTAATATCTTCGAATATTCCATTTTTAAAAGTCCCTGAGGAAGCTTCTATATGTCCTTTTACACGTGCATTTTCCATTACAACAAGTCCATCATCCCACACTTGGAACTTAGCATTTTCTCGTTCTGCAAATCCTGTACTTGCCCAAAAAACAACTCTTCTGTCTAAAAATATATTTCCAAAATTGGAAGAAGCCACTCCTGTAATACCTGCTTTTGCTTTGCTAACTTTCTGTCCTTGTGCATTAACTGTTGTAGCACCTACTTGTAAAGTTCCTGTAGAAATCACATTTCCATCAACTGTAGTAGTTAGGTAGCTTGTTACTTGATTCAGTTTATCTACTGTTGCATTGACTGCCACAAGCTCTTGTTTATTCTCCTGTGATAGAAGTAGGGAGTTATCTGCCGTATCATCATACTTTTGCATATCCAACATTGTTGCAAAAGCAACGTCAAATATTACTGGATTTGAAGGTGTTCCAACTGTTCCTCCTCTAAAGGCAAAATGACCAAAATTAGAAAAAGGTCCCGTTGTACCACAAGTAATCTTATACATATATGTTTCATACCTTCCCGAGCCTGATTGTGGCGTTAACCACTCAATTTTTGCACCATTGGTTCCTATAGTGTTATTATAATGTTGTATAGTATATCCTACTGGTATTTTAGCGACTATTCTATGTATAAATATAGCATTAGCTCTAGCATTAGTATATTGAACACCTCCTGCCCAACGATTGTTGCTACCTACTTCTCCTGTATTGGTGAATCGAATTATGTGTGTTGAATCAGTGGGTGCGTCACTTGGTTTTGTTGTTCTAACAGGTGGAGCTCCAACATAAGAACTAAGTGAATTAGTACCTTTTTTAAATGTAGGATCTCTAAACATTACAAATCCATCTCCAAGACTTTCTCCATTAACACCATCTGTTCCTTTTACTCCTGCAATTCCTTGATCACCTTTGTTTCCTTGTAAACCCTGTA
Organism: Myroides sp. C6-3; assembly: GCF_050522425.1. Taxonomy (NCBI): domain Bacteria; kingdom Pseudomonadati; phylum Bacteroidota; class Flavobacteriia; order Flavobacteriales; family Flavobacteriaceae; genus Myroides; species Myroides sp. C6-3. The sequence continues at coordinate 14,494 of NZ_JBMVQP010000050.1, forward strand.
AACCACGATCTCCTTTATCCCCTTTGTCACCTTTAATTTGAGACCATTTATA
>NZ_JBMVQP010000051.1:0-14125 GCF_050522425.1 Myroides sp. C6-3
ATAAAAAAAAAATCTTAAATCCATCTTGTCTCCACAGGCTCGGTATACCTTTAGAGAACATTGAACGCTATAAAAAAAGCGCAAAGGATATTTCCTTTGCGCTTTTTTATAGCGATATAGAACAAACAAATCGAACGCGATGTCGCGGGTTTAACTTCGTTCAATTCGGTTAAAGCCTCGAGTGCAATTCGTGACTTTATTTAAACACACGAGCTACAAGTCCACACGATTAGGTCTAACTTCTTTCTATTTAACTAAAACTTTGATTTTGAATAATTTAGCGCACGGATTACAAATCCACGCGATCGGGTGCGATCTATCTCATTAGGTTTATATTTTATTTTGGAGTTCGATGAATCTTTACTACGTTTCGATTTTCGCTACGCTCCGATTTCTCCTATGTCGAGATGACATACGAACCGAAGACTTGACTGGAAGATAATATTGTTACTCTCCCCAACTTTTGCACCTGATCCGATAAGATTCTCTTGTAGAATGTTAAAATAAAAAATACAACTTTTAATAAAGCAAAAAAAATAGGGCTGTCTCTAAATACAAAGAGGCAGCCCTATTTTTATTTTGAATCTAGGATTATCCTAAAACTTCTTTTACTTTTTTACCGATTTCTGCAGGAGAATCAACAACGTGGATACCACATTCTCTCATAATTCTCTTCTTAGCAGCAGCTGTATCATCTGTACCACCAACAATAGCACCTGCATGCCCCATTGTTCTTCCTACTGGTGCAGTTTCTCCAGCGATGAATCCGATAACTGGTTTTTTGTTTCCATTTTCTTTGATCCATCTAGCAGCATCTGCTTCTAACTGTCCACCAATTTCGCCAATCATGATGATTGCTTCTGTTTCAGGGTCAGCCATTAACAATTGTACAGCCTCTTTTGTTGTTGTTCCAATGATTGGATCTCCACCAATACCGATTGCTGTTGTGATTCCTAAACCTTGTTTTACAACTTGGTCTGCTGCTTCGTAAGTTAACGTACCTGATTTAGAAACAATTCCTACAGTACCTTTTTTAAATACGAATCCTGGCATAATACCAACTTTAGCTTCACCTGGAGTAATTACTCCTGGGCAGTTTGGTCCTACTAATCTACAATCTCTTGTGTTAATGTAGTCATAAGCTTTAATCATATCAGCAACTGGAATACCTTCAGTAATACAAATAATTACTTTGATTCCAGCATCTGCAGCTTCCATAATAGCGTCTGCAGCAAATGCAGGCGGTACAAAAATGATTGACGTATCTGCACCAGCTTTTTCAACTGCTTCTGAAACAGTATTGAATACTGGACGATCTAAATGGCTAGTCCCTCCTTTTCCTGGCGTTACTCCACCTACAACGTTTGTACCATATTCAATCATCTGAGAAGCATGAAAAGTACCTTCGCTTCCAGTAAATCCTTGAACGATTATTTTTGAATCTTTATTTACTAAAACACTCATGATCTTGTTTTTATTTATTTTTAAAACTTACTTACACAAAAATAAACAATTCTAATTAGCTTTAAAACTTTTTAGTTGCAATCTTAGTTAAATAAGCTTAACAATTAACGATTAATTATCTATTCCTTTACCTGGTTTAAGCCTAGTTGTTCTGTAATTTCTTAAGATCTTCTAGAATAGCAGGTATTCGTTTTGTATTCGCCATTTGCTTGAGTTTTTCTCTCGACTCTTCTGCAGGATAACCGAAGTATACTTTTCCTCCTTCTAAGCTCTTAGAAACTCCAGACTGCGCCAATACAACCGCTTTTGTTCCGATGGTAATTCCACTTGTTGTACCGACTTGTCCCCAAAGCGTAACTTCGTCTTCAATCACAACACAGCCTGCAATGCCGACTTGTGCAGCAATCAAACAGCGCACACCAATTACGGTATCGTGTCCAATATGCACTTGATTGTCAATCTTAGCCCCTTCTTTGATGGTCGTATCTCCTGTAACCCCACGGTCAATCGTACAAGCTGCTCCAATGCCGACATTGTCTTCGATCACTACTCTACCACATGATATTAAAGGGTCAAACCCTTCAGGTCTCTTTTTGTAATAGAAAGCATCTGCACCCAAAATTGTACCTGCATGGATGACAACATTGTCTCCAATTACAGTTCCATCATAGATCACTACATTGGGATGGATCAGACAATTTTTACCAATTACTACATTGTTTCCAATAAAAGTTCCCGGCTGTATAATTGTTCCCTCTCCAATCACAGCATCTTTTGCTTGTAATTGAGCAGCAGGTTTAAATGGATTGAAATAAGTTGACAACTTATTAAAATCTCTAAATGGATCTTCTGAAATCAACAAAGCTTTTCCTTCTGGGCATTCCACATCCTTGTTAATTAGAACGATGGTAGCATTGGACTGCAAAGCTTTGTCATAGTATTTAGGGTGATCCACAAATACAATTTCTCCTTCTTGTACCACGTGAATTTCATTCATCCCGTACACTGGAAAATCAGCCGATCCCACGAATTTACAACCAATAATTTCAGCAATTGTTTGTAAATCTTGAACTTTTGAAAAACGCATCTTCTCTATTTAGACTATTCTTTGATACGCTCGATGTAAGAACCTGTAGCCGTATCAATTTTGATTTTATCCCCTTCGTTGATAAACAAAGGCACGTTAACTGAAGCTCCTGTTTCAACTGTTGCCGGTTTAGTAGCATTCGTTGCCGTATTTCCTTTTACTCCTGGTTCTGTGTATGTCACTTCTAAAATTACAGAAGCTGGCATATCAACAGCCAATGGTAAATCTGTATCTGTATTAATTTGAACCATTACCATTTCTCCTTCTTTCAATAAATCTGGAGCATCTAAAATATCTTTTAGTAAAGTAATTTGTTCATACGATTCAATATTCATGAAATGAAACTGATCACCTTCTGGGTATAAATATTGAAATTTATGTGTTTCCACGCGTACTGTGTCAATTTTATGTCCAGCAGAAAATGTATTTTCCAATACTTTTCCATTTGTCAAACTCTTCATTTTAGTTCTAACAAATGCAGGTCCTTTTCCTGGTTTAACGTGTAAAAATTCTGTGATTTTGTAAATATCGTTATTATGACGAATACACAAACCATTTCTGATATCTGAAGTTGTTGCCATTTTTTCTAAATCTTTATTATATTTATTAATACATTCCTGAATATCCACGCATAATTCCTCTTGAACTATTGCGAACAAACATTAAAATTTCATCTCGTTCTGGAGTTGCTTCCATTTCAGTTTCTATAATTTCAAGTGCTTGACTCGTATTATAGTTCTTTTGAAATAAGATTCTGTAGATCTCTTGTATTTCTCTGATTTTATCAGGTTCATACCCTCTTCTACGCAAACCAACGGAGTTGATTCCTGCATAAGAGATAGGTTCTCTTGCTGCCTTGATGTACGGTGGTACATCTTTACGCACTAAAGTACCTCCCGTTACAAAAGAGTGAGATCCGATTGTACAGAATTGATGAACAGCTACTAATCCTGCTAGGACAACGAAGTCACCTACGGTAACATGTCCAGCCAACGTACTTGAGTTAGAGAAGATACAGTTATCTCCAATAATACAATCATGTGCAATATGGCTATACGCTTGAATTAAGCAGTTTTTTCCAATTACTGTTTTATATCTATCTTTAGTACCTCTATTGATTGTTACACACTCCCTAATAGTAGTGTTATCACCTATTTCAACAGTAGTTACCTCTCCTTCAAATTTTAAATCTTGTGGTTCGGCAGAGATTACAGCACCAGGAAAAATTTTACAATTTTTTCCAATACGCGCCCCTTCCATGATCGTTACGTTAGAACCAATCCAAGTTCCTTCGCCAATTTCCACATTATTATGAATCGTAGTAAATGGTTCTATTACGACATTTCTAGCTATTTTCGCTCCTGGATGAACATATGCTAAAGGCTGATTCATACTATTTATATTTAATTTTTAACTTTTGATATTTGAGCCATTAGCTCAGCTTCCGCTACTAGTTTTCCATTTGCGTAAGCATAACCTTGCATATGACATATTCCACGACGAATAGGCGTAATTAGTTCTAATTTAAAGATTAAAGTATCCCCAGGGGTTACCTTATTTTTAAATTTCACATTGTCCATTTTCATGAAATACGTTAAATAATTTTCTGGATCAGGAACCGTACTCAGAATTAAAATCCCTCCTGACTGCGCCATTGCTTCACAAATCAAAACGCCTGGCATAACTGGTGCCCCAGGAAAGTGTCCAACGAAGAACGATTCGTTCATGGTCACATTTTTTAATCCTACTACGTGATTATCTGACATCTCTAAAATCTTATCAACCAACAAAAACGGAGGTCTGTGTGGTAAAAACTCCATGATTTTAACGATATCCATCAAAGGCTCTTGATGTAAATCATACGTAGGTACTTGGTTGCGCTTTTCGTTGCGAATAATCTTCGACATTTTTTTTGCGAAACCTGTATTAATTGCATGTCCTGGTTTATTTGCGATTACTTTTCCTCGGATACGAGTTCCAATTAACGCTAAATCTCCAATAACATCTAACAATTTATGTCTTGCTGCTTCGTTGGGATAATGTAAAGTTAGATTATCTAAAACACCATTGGGTTTTACGCTAATTTCTTCTTTACCGAATGCTTTTTTCAAATGCCCCATTGTTTCTGGTGATATTTCTTTATCCACATAAACAATAGCATTATTTAAATCACCTCCTTTGATTAATCCGTTCGCTAACAAAGCCTCTAATTCGTGTAAGAAACTAAACGTACGTGCTTCAGAAATTTCTACTTTAAAGTCGTTCATATCCTTTAATGTAGCATTTTGTGTTCCCAAAACTTTCGTACCGAAATCCACCATTGTAGTTACTTGATAGCTATCTGCTGGCATAACAATGATTTCACTTCCTGTTGCCTCATCCACATAAGAGATTACTTCTTTTACGATATACTCCTCTCTTTCTGCATCTTGTTCTACGATACCTGCTTTTTCCACAGCTTCAACAAAATACTTGGATGACCCATCCATAATCGGTGGTTCAGATGCATTTAACTCAACAATCACGTTATCAAGATCGCACCCTACAAAAGCTGCAAGGACATGTTCCGTAGTTTGAACACGAACCCCTTTTTTCTCTAAGTTTGTACCGCGTTGTGTATTAACAACATAATTCGCATCTGCTTCGATCACAGGATGCCCTTCTAAATCCACTCTAACAAAAGTAAACCCATTGTTGATTGGCGCAGGTTTCAACGTCATTACAACATGCTGTCCTGTATGCAAACCTACTCCTTCAAGGGTAACTTCACTTTGGATGGTTTTTTGCTTAACCATAATAAAATCTTTTTGTATTTCGATAAGGTTATTATTTTCCGTTCTTTAGTTCTTCTAAGTCATCTACAATTTTCGGTAGATTTCTAAAATGGCTATATGATTTTAAGAAATCCGTATGTCCGATAGCAGGCGATCCTTGAACTGCGATATTCGATTCCAAGTTCTTGGTTACACCTGATTGCGCTTGAATCTTCACATTATCACCGATTGTCAAATGTCCGACAATTCCCACTTGTCCACCGATCATACAGTTTTTTCCGATTTTTGTCGACCCCGCCACGCCTGTTTGAGAAGCAATTACTGTATTTTCACCAATTTCCACATTGTGTGCGATTTGAATTTGGTTATCTAATTTAACTCCTTTTCTAATCACAGTCGATCCTAATGTAGCGCGATCAATAGTCGTTGCTGCACCAATCTCGACGTTATCTTCAATAATTACATTTCCAATTTGTGGTACTTTACTATAGGTTCCATCTCCATTAGGAGCAAACCCAAATCCATCAGAACCGATAATTGTTCCAGCATGCAAGGTACACCCCGAACCAATAACAGATTCTGAATATACACGTACACCTGCAAATAGCACTGTATTATCTCCAATAACAACATTGTCTCCAACGAAGGTATTAGGATATATTTTCACGTTATTTCCGATCTTGGTATTTTTTCCTACATAGCAAAAACTACCTAAATACAAATCTGTACCATAAGTAGCTCCTACTGAGATCACACTTGGCTGTTCGATCCCAGACTTCATTAATTTCACTTGATTGTAGTATTCCAAAAGTTTGGAAAACGCTTTATAGGCATCATCAACTTTAATCAATGTTGCTTCTACTTCATACTCGGGTTCAAATGTTTTATTCACAATGACAACCGATGCCTTAGTAGTATAGATATGGTGAACGTACTTTGGGTTAGCTAAAAAAGAGATTGAGCCTTTAGCTCCTTCTTCAATTTTGGCTAACGTGGATACCTCTTCTTGAGGATTCCCTACTACTTCCCCTTCTAATACCGACGCTATTTGTTCTGCTGTTATTTTCATCACCGCAAAAATATAAAATATAATTGAAAATTAACTTTCAAAAACGCTTTTTGGGTAACAAACGAAATGCTTTGTTACCGGTTTGGTTAATGCTTTAAGATTTAATTGATCCGAAACAGACAAAACATCTGCAACCTCACCTCCTTTTCTCACAATCATGATTGGTTCTTTATCCTTGCTATACGCCTGATTCTTAACCTTTCCTTTAAAAACAAAATAGCTTGCTAGTTCCGCAGAAAGCTTATTCTTAACCTGTACGTCTTCTAATCGTTTTTTCAGTTCTTCTTTAACTAATTTCTTGTCTTCTATTATTTCTATGCGCAACAATTTTCGATTGACAATCATCTTGCTCAACTGAGCCAAAACAAAATCGCTGTGAAATTGCCACGCTTTTAAAGCGCTAACTATATCCGAATCATCTAACAGCGCAAACTGTTCTAGGGCAGTTTGCTCAAAATTCTCAAAAACACCTTGATGTTCTAAGAAAAACAAAAGCGCACTACTTCCCCATAGTTTTTCTCCCTTGTGCACTAATTCTTTTGCTCGTTTTAAGATCCGCACTAAGATCAACTCCGCACAAACACTTGTTTTATGCAAGTACGCCTGCCAATACATTAAGCGGCGACCGACCAAAAACATTTCTACAGAATAAACGCCTTTTTCTTCAACGACTAATTTGTCATCTACAACGTTTAACATCTGAATCAATCGCTCCGAATTAATATCGCCCTCTGCGACACCACTGTAAAAGCTATCTCTTTTCAAGTAGTCCATTCGATCCATATCCAACTGACTTGAAATCAATTGCAACATAAATTGACGATGGTACTTTCCTTTAAAGATTTGAATAGCCAAATCTAATTTGCCTTGAAATTCTTTATTGAGCTGATGCATAAAATAAAGAGATATAGCCTCGTGATGCACTCCTTCGACAATACTTTCTTCCATCGCATGAGAAAAAGGTCCATGCCCTATATCGTGCAATAAAATTGCTACATATAGTGCCGTTTCTTCCTCCTCTGAAATAGCGATATTTTTAAATCGAAGTACTTGAACTGCCTTCTGCATTAAGTGCATACAGCCCAAAGCATGATGAAAACGGGTATGATGTGCCCCAGGATAGACCAAATAAGACACTCCCATTTGAGAGATCCTTCTCAATCTTTGAAAATAAGGATGCTCAATCAAATCATAAACGAATGAATTGGGAATAGATATAAATCCGTAAATTGGATCATTCAGTATTTTTAATTTATTGCTTGTAATCAACGATGATAAATTATTTTGTAATACGTGAAACAAAGATAGCAATATAATAAAAAGCTACATCTCTTTTTTACAAAAAGATGTAGCTTTTATATCAACGGTTTTAAAAAAACGAGATTATTCTTCTAAATCAATTTGAAAGCTTCCTAAAAACGCAATTGTTTTTTCAATATCGTAATGCAAGATGCGATCTTCAGAAACAAAAGACACTTCTTCGCGGTAAGACTTAACAAAAGACTCAATAAAATCACTTGATTTTGCTGGACGTCTAAACTCCAACGCCTGTGCAGCATTCAATAATTCAATCGCTAAAATACGCTCTAAATTATCGATAATACGCAGTGTTTTTGTCGCTCCATTCGCCCCCATACTCACGTGATCTTCTTGACCATTACTAGACACAATACTATCTGTACTTGTCGGGTTTGCTAAATGTTTATTTTGACTTACAATACTCGCTGCTGTATATTGTGGAATCATAAAGCCAGAGTTCAACCCCGGATTTGAAACTAAAAACGCAGGTAAACCTCTTAATCCTGAGATCAATTGATACGTACGTCTTTCCGATATATTCCCCAATTCAGCCAACGCTATTCCTAAAAAGTCAAACGCCAATGCCAAAGGTTGTCCATGAAAATTCCCTCCAGACACGACTAAATCGTCTTTATAAAATACGTTTGGATTATCTGTTACCGAGTTAATTTCTGTTTTAAACACTTTACTCACATACTCAATGGTATCTTTTGACGCTCCGTGAACCTGTGGAATACATCTAAAAGAATAGGGATCTTGCACGTGTTCTTTAGAACGACTAATCAATTCAGACCCTTCTAAAACTTCAGTAAAGAAAGAGGCTGTTTCAATTTGCCCACGGTGCGGTCTTACGTGGTGAATCAACTCGTTAAACGGTTCAATTCTACCATCAAACCCTTCCAGAGAAACTGCTCCGATCAAATCTGCCAAATACGACATCTTCTTTGATTTGATCAAAACATAACATCCGTAAGCACTCATAAACTGTGTACCATTCAACAAAGCTAATCCTTCTTTCGATTTTAGTTGAATCGGCTGCCACCCCATTTTTTCAAGCACCTTACTTGCAGGTTGTCTATATCCCTCATACACAACTTCCCCTTCGCCAATCAACGGCAACGTTAAATGCGCTAAAGGCGCTAAATCCCCAGAAGCACCAAGCGACCCTTGTGTGTATACTACAGGTAAAATATCGTGATTAAAGAAATCAACCAAACGCTCGACTGTTTCCAATTGAACACCTGAATTCCCATAACTCAGCGATTTCACTTTCAACAACAACATGATCTTAACAATCTCATTCGGAACAATTTCTCCTGTTCCACAAGCATGAGACTTCATTAGATTTTCTTGTAACTTCGTTAAATCACTGTCGTTAATTTTTACATTACACAAAGATCCAAATCCTGTATTAATTCCGTAAATCGGATCCTTATGTGTTTCCATTTTATTGTCCAGATAAGCACGGCAGTTTACAATATTTGCACGCGCTTCTTCAGAGATATCTAACTTCTGATTTTGGGTAATAATCTCGTTTAACTTCTCAATTGTAAATACATCTGAACTTATATAATGTACTGTTTCCATAATTTTATTGGCTATATACTTTTATTTATTATCGGGTAAATATCAAATTCGTAGCTGTTGATTCTGTTTCACTCCAGGCATAGCCTTCCGCATTAAACTTTCTCAAACCTTCTATATCCTTAATATCGTTATCTATAATATAACGCACCATCATCCCCCTTGCTTTTTTAGCAAAAAAACTAATTGTTTTAAGCTTTCCATCTCTCAATTCTTTAAACTCTGGAACAACTAAAGAAGCGTTCAACTTCTTGTGATCAATAGCACTAAAGTATTCGTTACTAGCTAAATTAACCAACAACTCACCTTCATGCATTTCCTTATTTAAGTATTCCACAAGAATAGGTTTCCAAAAAGCGTATAAATTCGCATGATCACCTACCTTCATTTTTGTTCCCATTTCAAGCCTATAAGGCTCAATCTCATCAAAAGGTTTCAAGATCCCGTACAGTCCCGACAAAATACGCAAAGTATCTTGCAGGCGTTCTTTTTTACTTTCGTCTAAGGTATAAGCATCTAGGCCAACATAAACATCTCCACTAAAAGCAAACACTGCTTGTTTAAAATCAGCTTCGTTTTTTTTATTCTTCTTATAACTTCTCTCTTGATTTCTTTGCCAGTTTAAATCTGCAAGATTATTGGAAATCTTCATCAGTTCCATTAACTCAACAGGAGTTTTCTCTTTTAACACCGCGTTAATCTTCTTACTTTCTTTTACAAACAAAGGTTCTGAGACAGCCAAAAAAGGCACTTTAGTTTTATAATCCAAGCTCTTGGCTGGAGACACCACAATCTTCATCTTCTTTTTTTTTCAAATATAACCATTCTTCGCTTAATCTTCTTTCAATCCCCAAATCTTTCGCCAAATAGATTTCAACAATTCAACCCCATCACCTCGATCCTTTTTTACTTCCTTAGCCTTCAATTCTCCTTTGTTGTCCAATTCAAATTTATAGCTAAAAGCAAATTGCACTTCCCCTTCTTGCTGACGCAATACGCCAAAGCGCAGATCATTAAAATAGATTTCATTGTTTTTTTCTGTAAACGTATAACAACCTTCAGAAAGCTGAATAAGGCGAGTAATAAGTTGGTGATTTTCCAATCCACCGATCAGTTGATGATTTTTAGGATACGATTGAAAAACGACGGGTTCATCACTAAAGAATGAATATTCCCCAATAAGAAAATCCTCCTGTGTTTCGACAATAGCGGTCCACAAAATTGTATTCATAGCGGTGGGTTTTACAGACATAGATTTATACGCTAGGTGTTTTTGATCCAACACAGCCGTAAAACTATAGAAAGCCATCGCTTTAAGTAATAAGGTCAACACCAAATACCCCGTACTAACATAAAGCCCTATCTTATTCAAGAAGAGTCTTCTTTCACTATTCACGTTCTCCCTCATGGAGCGAATCAAGAAAAACAAAAACGGCAGGGTATATAAAGGATCGATAACAAAGATCGATTTAAAAGCGAAAGAATACTCCATTGGCCATAAAACACGAGTTCCCCAAGTAGTGAACACATCTAGCAAAGCATGAGTGAAAAGTCCCCAAAAAAAGAGCCAACAACCTTCCTCATACGTCACTCCTTTATTCTTCTCTACCTTATACAACAGGTAACCAAAAAAGAAAGCGCCAAAAATAGCAAACAAAATAGAGTGTGTGATCCCTCGATGAAATTCCAATGCGGTAATTGGATCAGTAAAGAATGTCGCCAAGATATCTAGATCGGGAATAGTACCAGCTATAGCGCCATACAACACCGCTTTGTTCTTAAGTTTGCGCCCTAATAGAGCGTTCCCAATTGCACCCCCTAAGACAATTTGAGTTAACGAATCCATTTTTTTTAAAATATATCTGCAACGAATATAAAAAAAAACTGCACAAAGGCAGTTTTTTATTCATTTGCATTTTTAAAAAAATTGATTACAATTCTTTGAAAATTGTATGCATTAATCGTTTTTTATCGTTGATACTTTCTTCTAAAGAGATCATCGATTCTGTTCTGTACACTCCATCGATATCATCAATCATATAGATAACTTCTTTGGCGTGACGTGTGTTTTTAGCTCTAATCTTGCAGAACACGTTAAATTTACCAGTAGTTACGTGAGCAACTGTCACATATGGAATTTCATTAATTCTCTCTAAAACAAACTTAGTTTGTGAAGTATTATGTAAAAATATCCCGATATATGCAATAAATGCATATCCTAATTTTTCATAATCTAGCGTTAATGAAGAACCTTGGATAATTCCTGCGTCTTCCATTTTTTTCACACGTACGTGAACCGTACCTGCTGAAATTAATAATTTCTTAGCGATATCTGTAAAAGGCACTCTCGTATTATCGATCAGCATATCTAAGATCTGGTGGTCGATTTCATCTAAACGAAACTTACTCATAAATCAATTATTTATGTTAATTCTAAATCTATATTTCAGTACAATAATAATAAAAAAAAATCTTATTTATTCAAAAAATAGCAATTTTACCTATTTTTTTAATAAATAATTAACCTCTTGAACTGATAACGATACAACATCCTCAAAATTTTGTTCCAAAATATCGCTTGGTTTCTCAATAAAAGATCTTAATTCACACTCCTTTTCTATTAAAGTATGTACAAATTTACTCTCTTTTCCATCAATATCCACAATAATGGGACAAAATTTAACACTTCCCTCTACTAAAACCTCTTTATATTGAATTTTCACTATAAATTTTTCCGCCTTACCCGCTAGTTTGACACTTCTCAATTCGACATCATTAAAGCATTTAGTATTCTCAGGAAGTGAGAAATAAGATTGCATATCATAAGCCGTATAGCTATCCGTTGCTATCGCTTCTAATGCGCGAAGCAGACTCATACAAACCAATATTCGCGTATTTTCTCGTTGATAATCCTGTTCTAAATGTCCCGCCTCTATTAATATAGTAGCAATGCCTTTTGACTGTGCGTAATCGCCAATGCAATTTACATTAAAGGAATCGTCAAATCGACCTACATGACCTGGGACGACTTTTTGCACCACTGCGTTCATCGCCTCGATGACCTGAATTGCCCTTTTTCGATTTTCATTGATGCTGCGTTCTTCGTTATAAGCGGGAGCTAAAAATGAAATAGCAGCAGACTTCCCAGTTTCCCCCACTCCAAAAATACTTCGTTGATCGTGTAAATTAAAAGCAAAATCGGGTTGAATATCTTCTAAAAGTTGGCGCAAGATTTTACTTTCCGGTTGAGTCAAATTGATTGAATCCCGATTTAAATCGACCTGATTAGCGTTCGCCCTTGTATAGTAAAAAGCACCATCAGGATTTAAAATTGGAACAATAGTAAGGGTAAATTGCTCCTGCCATTTTTTGCTATTTTCATCAGTTGCCTCATTCAAATAACGAAGTAAATCTAACACTGCTTTTGTCGTCGTCGATTCATTTCCATGCATCTGAGACCACATCAAAATTTTCGTCTTTCCACGTCCATATTCTACGGCGTAAATAGATCGATTTTCAACAGACTTTCCTATCTCTTTAACCTTAAAGTAATACTTTAAGTCTTTGATAAAATTCGCTATTTTTTCGTTGGTAATATATCTTCCCTTTATAGCTCCTACTTGGTAGACTTCTGCGCTTTGTTTTTCTTTCATTTCCTTAGCCTGTTTACAATATTACAAATGTAAACATTTAGTTTTTTACAAATGTAAACATGGAAATCTTTTTTTAATTTTACATTTGTCAACAAATGACTTGCCCTTCGATCAAACGAATGCTTTATTATTTAACAAATAAATTTACACTTATTTTTTTCGCTTAAATTCAATTACTTATAGTATCTTACTTAAACTTAAGCTTGATACTATTTTATCTTCTCTACCCTTGTATACATTTGTTAATTCAATATTTTTGTTACATTTGTAAATTAATAGGATTAAAAATATACATTTGTAGTCATGGAAGATTTTGTAAACCGATTGGAGTTTTTACTTGGACATTTTGAACTATCTGCCTCTGCTTTTGCAGATAAAATTGGCGTACAACGATCGAGTTTATCGCATATTTTATCGGGGAGAAATAAAGCCAGTCTAGACTTTATCTTAAAAATAAACGACACTTTTCCTGAGCTAAATATCGAGTGGTTAATCAAGGGGATTGGCTCCTATTCCGCAACTCAAAATCAAGAAAAAAACACATCAAAATCTGTTGATTTATTTTCAGAAGAACCAACAGAAAAAGTTCAAATTACCCCCGCTCCTTCTCCCCAAGAAGAAGTAAAAAAGGACATCCCTACACCTAAAAATATTCCCGATTTTTTCACCTCTTCTGACATAGAACAAATTGTTGTTTTTTATAAAGACGGAACTTTTATGACCTACAAACCGCGTGCATAATTATCGTTTGTCTTTTGTTGTTCGTTAAGCGTCGTTGAAAGAAAGCACCTTCTATTTTAGCAAAATCTACCGTTCACTGTTCATTGTTCATTGTTCACTGTTCACAGTACCCACACACAGTAATCACCCTGAGGAAACGAAGGGTCGCATCCTACGAGTCCTTAAAAGATGAACAAGGGTTGTTGGGTGTTGATTGACGGGAGTGAATGACGGATGCGGCCTCTCCTGCGTCGAGGTGACATGACGAGAGTGAGTGATGGATGCGACCTATCTCACCTAGTTTATATTGGTTTTTGTGTTCGATGAATATATCTCACTTATTTTGTATTGGTTTTAGTGTTCGATGAATCTACGCTACGCTCCGATTTTCGCTTCGTTCCGATTTCTCCTGCGTCGAGGTGACATGACGAGAGTGAGTGATGGATGCGACCTATCTCACCTAGTTTATATTGGT
>NZ_JBMVQP010000052.1:0-14065 GCF_050522425.1 Myroides sp. C6-3
TGAGGTTTGTGAGGTTTGTGAGGTTTGTGAGGTTTGTGAGGTTTGTGAGGTTTGTGAGGTTTGTGAGGTTTGTGAGGGATAGACACTATACCAACAAAGAACAACCAACAACTAACAACCAACAACTAACAACCAACAAAGAACAACCATCAACTAACACCCCCCTCTAACTACTTCATATCCAAATCGCAAAATCGCTACCAGCATAATAAACAGAAAAACATAACGTACCCATTGTTGGCCTTTGAGGATGGCGAGTTTAGCACCGCAATATCCTCCAAATCCGTTACATACCGCCATAGGGAGCGCCACAGACCAGATGATTTGTCCTTTGAGTAAGAACAGGCAAATACTACCTAAATTGGTAAATAAGTTGATTAGTTTAGCATAGGTAGAAGCTTTAAAGAAGTCAAATCCGATGAGGAAGATGAACCCCATAATAAAGAAAGTACCTGTAGCGGGACCGATAAAACCATCGTAAAAACCAACGACTAGCGCAAGGAGGATACCATAGTTATATTTTCTTTTCGTTGTTAATTCAGTTAAGTGTTTCTTGGTAAAGTCTTTCTTAAAATACGTAAAGACCCATAGAACAATAAGAATAACGAGGAGTAGGGGCTTCATAAAATCGTTGTTGACGATGGTCAAGGTGTACGATCCTAAAAAAGCACTACCACAAGAAAGCGCTGCCAGTACCAAAAAATAAGACCATTGAATTCGACTCTGTTTGAGGTATTGAAGTACCGCTATGGCTGTTCCAGAAAAAGCGGGGATTTTTAAAGTACCGATCACAGAGGATACCGGTATTGTAGGGAGTAGAGCAAGGCCTAAAGGGGTTTGAATTAATCCACCACCGCCAGCAATAGCATCGATAAAGCCAGCACAAAAAGCTACTATACACAGATAGAAGATAATATCGAGTTCCATAAAAGTCAAGACAACCTTTGTTATTCGAGTGCAAAGGTAAACTTTCTATTGTTTTAGGTGAAGATAATCAAGAATAAATGCAGTGCGTTTCTCCAGCGTAGTACAGGGAACTTCTACCAATTGATATCCAAATTTTTCATACGTCGTCCGCATGATGCGATACGTTTGTGTAGCGAGTTCAAAATCTTGTTTTCGTTCTGTATCCTGTTGATAAATAGCTTCCCAAGGAGGAAAAATAAAAACAATAGGAGCATAAGAAGTTGTTTGAGCTAGGGTGTAGTGGAGGGGGTGAACATGGAGTTCTTCCAAATGCGCATAACCTATACTGTCCAACACCCCCCGATCAAAGAAGGTTAACGTGTCTTTTTCTTGTTTGTTGTAATCAGCGATCGACTGTTCCAACATTCGCTCGTAAAAGCGTTGTTTGTTTTGCCAAGGAAGTGCATGTCCTTGTTGCTGTATTTGTTGTTTAATAATAGCTCGTCCCACTTCTGGAACGGTGGAATACCCCAAAGAGGCAAGAACTTCTAATACAGAAGATTTACCACTTCCAGGGCCACCAGTAAAGATGTAAAATGGTTTCATAGGTATGGATTGTACGTTGAATGCCTGTAAATATGGAGATAATAAGCAGCAGAAGTAAAAAAAGAGAAAGGAATACAGAGCAAATAGCCTTTTCCTGGGAAAGAAAAGGCTATTTTTGTTGTTGTTTGCTGTTTTTTGCTATCTCTAGCGGGCTATTTTGGGTATTATTTTTTTCCTTTCCGCAAATCAAAAATAGTTGTTTTTTTGATTTAAGTTCGTTTTATTTTAAATAATTTTTGGGTTAAGGTTATTGCAAAAGTTATGCCGAAGTTTGTTGGGTTTGATTTTTTTACAATTTCTTCATGATGCAATTGCATTGCAAATTGTAAACGCATGTAGTAGAAATCCAAAAAAACTTGCTATTTTTGTGTAGATGAAACAATACAACTACATAGTATCCTTGCTCTTGGCGGTAATCGTAATGGTTATCTCTTTCTATCCATGTGCGGATCGTTATGTTTCATCCA
Source organism: Myroides sp. C6-3 (assembly GCF_050522425.1). Classification (NCBI taxonomy): domain Bacteria; kingdom Pseudomonadati; phylum Bacteroidota; class Flavobacteriia; order Flavobacteriales; family Flavobacteriaceae; genus Myroides; species Myroides sp. C6-3. The sequence goes on from NZ_JBMVQP010000052.1 coordinate 1,980, forward strand.
AAGTACAAACGGAATCTTCCGTGGCTCGTGTTGTTGCAACACAACACAGTGAGGATGTGCAAGATGCTTGTTCTCCTTTTTGTGCTTGTGTATGTTGTGCTGTATCGGTGGATTTAACCCTACCTAGCTACAATCTTCCTGTAGTGGTGCAGATCGTTAGCACGGAAAAAACAATTGTACCATATCCCTTTGTAGAAGCTGTTATTTATCACATCTGGCAACCGCCTAAGCTCGTATAAGTATATCGCCCTAGACCGTCGATCTCTTTTGAGGTTTGCGTTTTTATGACTATTTATATTATACAGAGATGCTAGATAAAATCATTCATTTTAGTATCCGAAATAAATTCATCGTAGGACTTTTCGTACTGGGACTTATCGCAGTAGGGAGTTATTCGTTGATGCATTTACCGATGGATACACAGCCTGATATTACAAATAATCAGGTACAAATTATTACAAGTTCTCCTACGTTAGCAACACAAGAGGTAGAGCAATTTATTACTTATCCCATTGAACAGGCGGTTAAGCCTATTCCCAATATTACAGAGCTTCGTTCAATTAGTCGCTTTGGATTGAGTGTAGTGACGGTTGTCTTTACCGAAGATACCGATATCTATTGGGCTCGAAATCAGATTAATGAAAATTTGAAGGCCGCGGAAGAGGTAATTCCTAAAAATGTAGGAACACCTGAATTAGCTCCAGTAAGTACGGGGCTAGGGGAAATTTATCAATATGTAGTTTACCCTAAAGAAGGCTATGAAGACCAATACAATAGCATGGATCTTCGCACCATTCAAGATTGGATTATTAAACCCCAATTGATTGGCGTAAAAGGTGTGGCAGAAGTCAACACCTTGGGGGGACATTTGAAACAATATGAGGTGTCTGTACAGCCCGATCGCTTGAAGAGTATGGATACGTCTATCCTAGAGATTTTTGATGCCTTAGAACAAAATAACGAAAATACAGGAGGTGCCTATATAGATAAAAAGCCCTATGCCTATTTTATTCGCAGTATTGGGATGGTACACTCCATGGAAGACATTGAAAAAATTGTGGTTAAAACAGTCAATGGAACACCAATCTTAATTCGAGATGTTGCAGAAGTGAGAATTGGAAGTAGCATTCGCTACGGGGCAGTGACTAAAGACGGTAAAGGAGAAGATGTCAGTGGAATGGTCATGATGCTCAAGGACGCCAATACCCAAGAAGTGGTGAAGCTGGTCAAAGAAAAAATGATCCAAATTGAGAAAACACTACCGGAAGGTGTTGCCATAGAATCTTTTATTGATCGAACTAAACTCATCGATAAAACGGTAAGTACAATTCAAACCAATCTGATGGAAGGTGCGTTGATTGTGGTTTTTGTCTTGGTTTTATTACTTGGTAACTGGCGAGCAGGACTTATTGTAGCCTCTGTGATTCCGTTGTCGTTATTGTTTGCCATCAGCTTAATGAAATTATTTGGCGTTAGTGGAAACTTAATGAGCTTAGGGGCTATTGATTTTGGGTTGATAGTCGATGGGGCCGTCATTATCGTAGAGGCTATTGTACATCGACTGCATATCGGTAAAAATAGAAAGTTAACACAGCGGGAAATGAACGAAGAGGTGTACACCGCTGCTTCTAAAATTAGAACGAGTGCTTCTTTTGGAGAGATCATTATTCTAATTGTTTACTTGCCTATTTTGGCCTTAACGGGAATTGAAGGTAAAATGTTTGGCCCTATGGCGATGACCGTATCTTTTGCTATTTTAGGTGCTTTTATTCTTTCATTAACCTATGTTCCCATGGCTTCCTCTTTGTTTTTAAAGAAAGAAGCAGGGAAAATTAAACCGAATTTTAGCGATAAGTTAATTGATAAAATCTATCAGTTTTACAAACCTATTTTAGAAAAAGCTTTTAAAGTAAAACGCTTTGTTTTAGCTATAGCCTTCGGTTTGTTTGCTTTAGCTTTAGTGGTGTTTAGCAAAATGGGAGGGGAGTTTATTCCGACCTTAGATGAAGGGGATTTAGCCACCCATATTATTATTTCTTCTGGTAGTTCGCTATCGCAAGAAATTGAAACAACAACCAAAGCAGAACAGATTTTATTGGATCAGTTTCCAGAAGTGAAAATGGTAATTTCAAAAATTGGGAGCGCAGAAATTCCAACCGATCCTATGCCAATGGAAGCAGCGGATATGATTATTGTATTAAAAGATAAAAAAGAGTGGACTTCTGCGACAACCAAAGGGGAACTCATCGATAAGATGGAAGCTGCTTTAGAGGAAATACCTGGAGTGACAACAGAATTTTCTCAACCGATTCAAATGCGCTTTAATGAGTTGATGACAGGTGTTCGAAGTGATGTAGCGATTAAAGTTTTTGGAGAGGATCTCGATCGCTTGGCGAGTATTGGAGATGAAATTAACGGTATGATCGCCAATGTAGCTGGAGTATCCAGTCCTAAATTGGAACGCGTCACAGGTTTGCCGCAAATTTCGATCAAATACGACAAGGATAAATTGGCGTTATATGGATTGAAAATTGCCGATATAAGTCAAATTATACGCGCTGGATTTGCTGGTGAAACAACAGGATTGGTCTACGAAGGAGAAAAGCGCTTTGATTTAGTTGTGCGTTTGGATCAAGAATCGCGATCAGATATTGAGAACTTAAAAAATTTCTTTATTCCTTTAGCGGATGGACAGCAAATTCCACTGAGTCAAATTGCGGATATCGATTATGAAGATGGGCCACAACAAATTAGCCGTGAAGATGGAAGAAGACGCATTGTGTTGGGCTTCAATGTGAAAGATCGAGATGTGAAAAGCGTTGTACACGATATTCAAGCCAAATTAGAGGCGCAATTGAAGTTGCCTGAAGGGTATTATATTACCTATGGAGGTCAGTTTGAAAACTTAGTCGAAGCTACTAATCGCTTGATGGTTGCCGTGCCAATTGCTTTGGCTTTGATTTTCGTTTTGTTGTATTTCACCTTTAAATCAGTCAAGCAATCCCTTATTATTTTTACAGCAATTCCCTTATCAGCCATTGGAGGTGTAGCGGCCTTGTGGTTGAGAGATATGCCTTTTAGTATATCAGCGGGTGTTGGTTTTATCGCCTTATTTGGTGTAGCCGTATTAAATGGAATTGTATTGATTGGACAATTTAATCAACTAAAAGAACAAGGAATGGATTTATATGAACGCATTATAGAGGGAACCAAAATACGCTTGCGTCCTGTTTTATTGACGGCATCTGTAGCTTCCTTAGGATTCTTGCCTATGGCCTTGAGTACCAGTGCAGGAGCAGAGGTTCAAAAACCGTTGGCAACTGTAGTTATTGGAGGGTTGATTACAGCTACACTCTTAACGTTACTGGTTTTGCCTATTATTTATTACTATGAAGAAAAAGGGTTGAGAAAACACAAAGGAGCCCAAAATACCCTAACAGCGATGCTACTTCTTGTATTCACACTAGGAGGAGCACCAGCACAAGCACAAGAGGTAACGCGTCTTTCTTTGGATGAAGCGTTAACCTTGGCGCGAGAAAACAACCAAAGCTTAAAGGCTTCGAAAGCCAATGTTTTAAGTCAAGCCCAGATGGTTAAAACAGCCTATGATCTACCTAAAACAGACGTAACTATGGGCTTTGGCTATCTCAGTGGAAAAGAACAAAAAGACATCAACCTCAATGTAAGTCAATCCTTGAGTCCGTTCACCTATGCCAAAAAGAAAAATATTCTCCAAAAAGAATACGAAAGCGCTGAATTGCAATTGCAAGGAAAGACAATAGCGATTGAGTTTGAGATTAAGCAAACGTGGGAGAATATGCTTTACGCCCAATCCAAGAAAAAATTGTTGGAACAACAATTTACGTTATTACAGGCGTTTTCGAAATCGGCTAAATTGCGCTATCAAACAGGAGAGACGACGTTGATGGAAAGCAATGTAGCTCAAGCAAAAGAACAAGAAATTAGTGTGTTACTAACTCAAAACAATACGTTTTTACAGAAGGAAAAATCAAAAATTAAGGCGTATTTAAATTTAGAAACTGATTTTGAATTGAGCGAAAGCGAATTGGTTTACGATGAGCACGATCCGTGGGCGGATCTAAATCTCGATGAAAATACGAGTTTGAAAGTAGCCGAAAAGGAAATTCAAAAAGTAGAAGCAACGCGAAGATTTGAAAAATCCTTGCTGTTGCCTGACGTTACCTTGGGCTACACCATCGAATCAGAAGCGGGACTAAGAGCGAACGGATCAAATTATGGTCGTGAATTGCGTATTCCTAGTTATTCCGTGGGATTGAGTATTCCAATTTTCTTTGGAAGTCAGTCCAAAAAAATAAAAGCAATGAAGTACAGCATCGAACAAGTGACTTTGGAACGAGACTATTTGCACAAGCAATTGAGCGAATCGGTTCAACAGCAGTTGGAAATTATTCGAGCGCAACAATCGGTTATTGATTACTATCAAGGCAGTGCCTTGTTGAACGCGTCAATTATACAAGACCACGCCAATAAGTCATATAACAATGGAGATATCTCCTATGTGGAATACATCCAATCCATGGAAACTGCTTTAAACATTCAGATTAATTATTTAGATGCTGTGTTGCAATATAACTTAGGACACAATGCACTTCATTATTTAGTTAACCAATAATTTGATTTTTACGATGAAAAAAATATATATAGCCTTCGTTGTTTTGGGGACAATTTTCTTTTTCAATTGCCAAAATAAAACGACAACAGAAGAAACGGTAGTCACACAAGAAGACGAACACGAAGAAGATGGAGCAAAGGAAGTAGAGCTGAACAACGCGCAGAGAAAAGCAGCGGGTATTGTGATGGGGCAGCTGGAAGACAAGAATTTATCGGATGTAATTAAAGTCAATGGACAAACGGAATTACCTCCTCAAAACCAAGCAGACGTGACTACCTTTTTAAGTGGTACCATTACGCAGATTCTCGTGAATATTGGGGATCGTGTAACCAAAGGACAGGTATTAGCCATTGCGGATAGTCCGGAGTATATCAAGCTGCAAGAAGATTACCAGGTTTCCAAAAACAATTTGGAGTATTTAGACTTAGAATATAAACGACAACAAACGCTTCGAGCAGAGAATGTCAATTCAGAAAAGACCTATCAGAAGACCAAATCAGAATTGAATATTGAGAAATCGCGTTATCAATCGCTAACTAATCAATTGTCTTTGGTGGGAACAGGTTCTTCTCGCACGCTAAAAATTGTCGCGCCAATTAGTGGAAACGTATCCGCAATTCCGATTCGCATTGGAACGAATATAGTGAATGGACAAACGTTGTTTGCTTTAGTGGATAATTCTAAAATACATCTAGATTTAAAGATTTACGAAAAAGATTTGCCTTATGTACATGAAGGTCAAAAGGTGTCTTTTAATTTAACGAATATCAATAAAGCGGAAGTAACGGCTACCATTTTTAGTATTGGTAAAGCATTTGAACCAGGAACTAAAACGGTAATTGCTCATGCGACGATTGATCAAGTACCGGATAATCTGATCCCAGGATTATATGTCAATGCTTTGATTGATGTAGGAACAAATACTGTAAAGGCCTTGCCAAATGAAGCTATTATCAAAGCGGATGGACGAGAGTTTATCTTTGTTTCCGAAGCTTCAGAAGAACATGGGGATCATTTTCACTACAAGCGAATTGAGGTGAAAACAGGGGTAAAGGAATTGGGGTATACTCAAGTAGAAATCATCGAAGCTGTACCGGAAGACTATGCTATTGTCACACAAGGCGCCTACTATTTACAAAGCCATTTGATTAAAAATGAAGGAGGAGGAGGACATAGTCATTAGTTGACAGTTAACGGTTATCGGTTATCGGTTATGAGGTTATCGGTTGATTAAAAACAAAGAGGGTGTCCCAAAAGGTCATCCTCTTTGTTTTGATAGATTTATTTCTTCAATCTTCTTTCAAAAAAGCAAAAGAATTGCCTTAGGATCTAGCTAAAGCCCTAGAATTAATTAAATTTGTATTTCAATTTTAAATGAATAACCGATCATGCTTTCAAATCGCTTCAGATTAAACGAAATGTTGGTGTTTGCTTACCGACTATTTTTAGCATTCTTTTTTTACTTTATAGCGCGAGTTTTATTCTATTTATACAATAGCGATTTACTTGCTGTGGATAGTGTAGGTCAGTTTTTAAAATTAGCGTATCACGGGTTGACTTTTGATCGGATGGCTATTTTTTATGTCAACGGCTTGTTTATTCTATTGTCGATTATCCCTATTGTAAAAAGCACAAGTAAGGGCTATCAAAAAGTAGTGTTTTGGAGTTATATCATCCCCAACTTATTGGCGTATGCAACAAACTTTATCGATTTTATCTACTATCGATTTATTTATGCTCGTACAACAATCGCCGTATTTGACAGCTTAGAACACGAATCGAATAAAGGGCAATTGTTCCTTAATTTCTTAGTGAACTACTGGCATGTTTTTGCTTTGTGTATTGGACTTTGTGCGTTGTGGGTATACCTGTATAAACGCGTAAAATTCACTAAACGACTGGAAATAGAAAGCAAGAAAAATTACTATCTATCTAGTGTATTTATCTTTGTGGTGGTAGCAGTTGGATTTATTGCGGGTGTACGTGGAGATTTGAAAAAGACAACGCGACCGTTGAATATCATTGATGCGAATCGCCATGTGGAAAAACCAGAACATGCCGATATTGTATTGAATACACCTTTTGCTATTTTGCGTACCATTGGTAAAACGAGTTTCAAAAAAGTACAATACATGGACGAGGCTACATTAAATCAATATGTTAGTGGAACAAAACAGTATGATTCTACAGATCCATCGACTCCTAATATTGTACTATTCATCACAGAAAGTTATGCAAGGGAATATATCGGCGCTTTTAATCAGGATATGAATATTCCCAACTTTAAAAGCTATACGCCTTTTATTGACTCCTTAGCGCAACACAGTTTAATTTTTCCCAATGCGTTTGCCAACGGATATAAATCAATTCATGGGGTATCGTCTGTGATTGCGGGTATTCCGTCATTTAAAGATGCTTTTACCTCTTCGCCTTTCCCGAAACAAAATATCGAATCCTTGGTTTCTACTTTGAAGTCCAAAGGATATGATACTTCGTTCTTTCACGGTGCACCGAATGGGTCTATGGGCTTCTTGGGCTTTGGTAATATTTTGGGCTATGATCACTATTACGGAAAGACAGAATACAACAATGACGATGATTTTGACGGTACTTGGGGGATTTGGGATGAACCGTTCTTTCAATATATGCGCAAAACACTAAACGAGAAAAAAGGACCTTTCTTCGCAACGTTGTTTACAGTTTCATCACATGAACCGTTTAACGTTCCCGAACAATACAAAGGAAAATTTCCAAAGGGAAATCAACAAATTCACCAAACGGTGGGCTATACCGACTATGCATTCAAACGCTTTTTTGAAGAAAGTAGCAAAGAACCGTGGTTTAAGAATACAATTTTTGTTATCACAGCCGATCATACCAATCAAATTGATTACGATGAATACAGAAAATTAGTGAATCGTACTGCAGTTCCGATTTTATTCTATACCGCTGATGAACGCTATAAAGGTGTAAATAAGGAATTAGCACAACAAATAGATATTTATCCAACGTTGTTAGCTATGATTGGGTATGATAAACCTTTTAGAAGTTGGGGTAGAAGCTTGTTGAATGATTCTATCGTAAAGCCATTTACGATCAACTATGGTGGAAATGAATATACGTATCAAGAAGGAAACTATATCGTTCGTTTCAACGGAAAAGAAGTCACTGGTTTTTATGCTATTACGGATAAAGGTTTGGAACACAATTTAATTCAACAGAAGAATAAAGAAATGGAAGTACTTGAAATGAAGTGTAAAGCCTTTATTCAAGACTACTTTGATCGAATTATCGATAAGAAATTGGATAGATAGGTAAGAGGAGAGAGGAGTGGATTCTCAATTTCTTAATCCTATATCAAGAAAGGGTTAGGCTTTAAGAGAAGATATGCTTATTATAAGCTAGAACAATGGGAATTGCTAAGCAATTCCCATTGTTTTTTCATTAATCAATAATAATTAACCTAGTCTTCATGTGAAATTTCTTTGAAAGAATATTTCCTTACCAAGAAAAATTCACCCTCTTTCCTCTTTCCTCTCACTTCTCTCCTCTTTCTTAAAAAAAACAACCGTAATCCCTTTATACAGAAACGAGTAAATTTTAAAGTTATTTTACGACTTCTAAAATTAGAACAATAGCTGGAAAAGTTGTATTTTTGCCAAGTTTTATTCTTTACAACACAACAAATAAACATAAATGAGACAAGCTAAGTATATTTTCGTGACAGGGGGCGTTACGTCATCCTTAGGAAAAGGAATTATAGCAGCATCGCTAGCAAAATTGTTGCAAGCGAGGGGTTATTCAACAACAATTCAAAAATTTGATCCGTATATCAACGTGGATCCAGGGACGTTAAATCCATATGAGCACGGAGAGTGTTTCGTTACTGATGATGGGGCAGAAACGGATTTGGATTTAGGGCATTACGAGCGATTTTTGAATGTTCCAACTTCTCAAGCTAATAACGTAACGACAGGGCGTGTGTACTTATCTGTTATTGAAAAGGAGAGAAGAGGAGAGTTTTTAGGAAAAACGGTTCAAGTTGTACCACATATCACCAATGAAATTAAAGATCGCATGCAGTTGCTTGGTAAAACAGGGGACTATGATATCGTAATTACAGAAATTGGGGGAACAGTAGGGGATATTGAATCTTTACCTTATATTGAATCTGTTCGTCAGTTGTTATGGGAATTAGGAGATAATAATGCTATTGTTGTACACTTAACGCTAGTGCCATACTTAGCGGCAGCTGGAGAATTGAAAACAAAACCAACGCAACATTCCGTAAAAACATTAATGGAAAGCGGAATCAAAGCGGATATTTTGGTGTGTAGGACAGAACATAATTTAAGTTCTGAGATTCGTCAAAAATTAGCACAATTCTGTAATGTAAAACCAGAAGCGGTGATTCAGTCAATTGATGCAGAAACTATTTATGACGTTCCAAACTTAATGTTGCAAGAAGGGTTAGACAAAGTGGCGTTAAAACGCTTAGACTTACCTGAAAAACAAACACCTGATTTAGTGAAATGGAACGAGTTTATCCACCGTTTAAAATTCCCGAACCACGTTGTTAATATTGGTTTAGTAGGAAAATATGTGGAATTACAAGATTCATATAAATCAATTTTGGAAGCTTTAGTTCACGGTGGTGCACAAAACCAAGCGAAGGTGAACATCATTACGATCCAGTCGGATTTAATTACTGCAGCCAATGTTGGAGATAAATTGAAAAACTTAGACGCTATTTTAGTAGCGCCAGGATTCGGGTCACGTGGTATTGAAGGGAAAATAGAAACAGTGAAATTCGCAAGAGAAAACAAAATCCCTTTCTTGGGTATCTGTTTGGGAATGCAAATGGCTGTTATTGAATATGCTAGAAATATATTGGGCTATCAAACGGCCAATACTACCGAAGTAAACGAGAGTACACAATACCCTGTAATTACTTTCATGGAAGACCAAAAAGATATCACAGACAAAGGAGGTACCATGCGTTTAGGAGGATGGGATTGTAAATTGAAAGAAGGCTCTAAAGTATTTGATATTTACGGAGATAGTATGATCAATGAGCGTCACCGTCACCGTTATGAATTCAACAACCAATATTTAGAAGACTTTGAAAAAGCAGGATTAACTGCATCAGGTTGGAATCCAGAAACGGGATTAATCGAAATCGTAGAACTGGATACTCATCCATTCTTCGTCGGAGTACAATTCCACCCAGAGTATAAGAGTACGGTAGCAAAACCGCACCCACTTTTTGTTCATTTTGTAAAAGCAGCTATTGAGTATAAATCCAATTAATCAATAGACTTTTTATATAACAAATTTTATCACTTACAAATTAAGTAATGGAAGGAAAAAAATTAGATCGTAACAGTATCATTGGCTTTGTAATTATTGCCGGATTGCTTATTTGGTTGATGTTGAATAACATCAATAAAGAAAAAGAATCCATACAAAAGGATACTGAATTAGCACAGAAAGAAAGTATTAAACAAGAACAATCCGCTACCTTTGAAAAAGCACTTCAAGCACCAGCTGTAGAAGGAGATTCTTTACAAACTGAACAAATCCGCGCTACATTCGGACCGTTTGCTTACAGTGCTACGTTACCAGCAGCTAAAGGAGGAACTACAACTTTAAAAACGGACTTACTTACACTTGAAGTTGATAATAAAGGAGGAAAATTAGCGCATGTAGTGGTAAATAATTTCAAGCGATTCAGTAAAGATTCGGAAGAAATTGTCGCTTTGATCAAAGATCAAAATGCCAACTTTAACTTGCAATTATACACTAACGACAATCGCGTTTTCAATACGGAAGACTTATACTTCGAACCAACACTAACCAAAGAAGGGGAGAACCAAGTTTTAGCTATGCGCTTAAAAGCGTCTGAAACAGAATTTTTAGAGTATCGCTATGTATTGAAACCGAATGACTATATGCTTGATTTCTCGATCCGTACGCAAGGATTAAGCAAAATTGTAGACGTTTCTAAAACACCAGAATTAAACTGGGAAATGAAAACATACCGCAATGAAAAGAGTATTGCATATGAAAATAGATACGTTCGCTTATACTATGAGCACGAAAAAGGAAAAGACAACAACTTAAGTGAGTCTAGCAAAGACGATACCAAAGAGTTGAAAGATGTTTCTTATATCGCATACAAACAACACTTCTTTACGTCAATCTTATTGACAGATAAGAATTTCGAAAAGGCGACCTTAAATACAAAAAATTTAGTAGCAGACGAAAAGGTTGATACGGTATTCACCAAACAATTTACAAGTGCTATTCCTTTAAACTATAGCAATGGAGAACTGAACTACGATATGAATTGGTATTTTGGTCCATCAGACTATAAATTACTGAAATCATACGAGCGCAACTTAGATAATATCGTTCCTTTGGGATGGGGAATTTTCGGATGGATCAACCGTTTCTTGTTTATTCCTGTATTCGGATTATTAACGAGTTTCTTACCTTATGGTATCGGTATTATTGTATTGACGATCTTAGTTCGTTTATTCACTTCACCTTTGACGTATAAATCATACGTTTCTCAAGCGAAAATGAAAATGATTCGCCCTGAGGTAAATGAGTTAAACGAAAAGTTCAAGAATGACCCAATGAAGAAACAGCAAGAGACGATGAAATTGTACTCTAAAGCTGGGGTGAATCCGATGGCAGGTTGTATTCCAGCCTTGTTACAGATTCCAATTTTCTACTCGTTGTTCCAATTCTTCCCATCGTCATTTGATTTAAGACAAAAGAGCTTCTTATGGGCAGACGATTTATCATCGTATGACTCGGTGTTGCAATTGCCGTTCAATATTCCTTTCTATGGGAACCACGTGAGTTTATTTCCATTGTTAGCGTCTATTGCTATCTTCTTCTATATGAAAATGACAACAGGAGATCAACAAATGGCTCAACCTACACAAGAAGGTATGCCCGATATGAGTAAAATCATGAAAATCATGATCTATATCTCTCCAATCATGATGTTATTCTTCTTTAATAACTACGCTTCAGGTTTATCGTTGTACTACTTCATCTCGAACTCTATTACAATCGGAATTATGTACGTAATTAAAAACCACATTGTAAAAGACGAAAAGATCTTAGCTACCATCGAAGAAAATAAAACCAAAAAGCGCCCACAAGGAAAATGGCAACGCAAAATGCAAGAAATGATGGAACAAGCACAAGAACAACAACGCTTAAAAGATCAAAACAAGAAATAGTTATCAGTTAACTGTTAACGGTAAATTATCGATAGAAGAAAAACCATTCCTTTGTAGGGATGGTTTTTTTTTGTTGTTTGTCGATTGTTGTTTGTCGATTGTTGTTTGTTGATTGTTGTTTGTTGATTGTTGTTTGTTGATTGTTGTTTGTTGATTGTTGTTTGTTGATTGTT
>NZ_JBMVQP010000053.1:0-12486 GCF_050522425.1 Myroides sp. C6-3
CGAATTACTCATTTATTTGAAGCAGCATAACTATTTTGGTTATCGTGATTATCCGGAGATAATCGAAGAGATGCGTATGGAGCATGGAATGTGGTAACTAAAGGCTCAGCGGAAGTTGAGCTTTTTAGTATCAGCCTATAACGCTCGAATAGCACGCAACAACGCCAAGATGAGCGAAGGAAGAAAAGGCGTGAAGAACTACTTTTAACAGCTAAAGTTAGCTCTTGATCCGATCAAAAAAAGATAGCAGACTTAGCTTACGGAGGAAGATTTGGAAATAATAAGAAATCGTAAAATTTAAATAATAGCATAAACTATAAAAGCCATGAAAAGAATAATTTACTTATTTGTAGTTGTGTTTGCTATGCAGAAAGTTGAAGCGCAGCAAACACAAAAGATTAAAGTGTTAGATTCGATAAGCATAAAAATCTATTTGGATTCTAAACCACAAAAAATAGAAGATTTTAATACTAAGACAGCGCAATACGTTGAGTCTGAGACACAAATATTTAAGTACAATAAACAAGGTAATCTCATTTATATTAAAACTAAAAAGGAAGATGGCGAATTTTGGATTGACATACAACGCGACAACAAAGAAACAATTGTAAGTATAGTAAGAAACGAAGAATTTGAAAACAAAGGTACAGCCAGCCTTACATACAAAGACAACTTACTGCAACTATTGACAGAAGATGATTGGTTTACTAAAGACTCAACCCTAACATACTATGCTTATGAATACAACAAAAGTAAGCTACCCAACAGATTAACAAAGACATCTACTGATAAGGATATTACTCCTGACGTATATCTATTTGAATATAGTAATAACCAAATAAAAACAATAGACAATAATTCGGTTGTAACAACTTATACTTACGACACTAAAAAATATCCTTTTAGTTCACAACCAAACTATTGGGATATATCATTTAATGAGCCCTTAGTAAGCCTTTTTATGACCAACTATGTTCAGAAAAACAACTTAACCAAGGTGGAAGATAAATATGGAATATGGACTTTTATTCATACATATAACAGTAGTAACTTACCTGTTAAAACAATTGCTATCGTGTATTACCCTAAAAAGGGCAAGTACTGGCCTTTCTTTAATGAATATCAATACCACTATAGAGAAATTAGTATCAAAGAATAAGAACGTTGGTAACTACCTATCAGAACTCGCCTTATTAAATTTCGTACATCTGAGTCGCATATAATAGATTTTATAAGGAATAGGAGTATCCGTATAAAATGATAACTATATCATACTAAAAGGTCAGTTATGTCTTGACATAACTGACCTTATAAAGCAAATAACTTAAATTCGTTCAGGGTAGTTGGTGATGATACCATCTACTTTTAGTTTTTTCATGCGTTTAATATCTTTAGGGTTATTGACCGTCCAAGGATATATTTTTAATTTTTCTTTTCTGATTAAAGCCGTATTCTCTTCGTTGAGGAGTTTGTGGTACGGATTAATGGCTTTGGCTTGGATGCTCAATGCAAATTCAATTGCATCTTCTGGCTTTTCCTCCGTTAAAACAGCTAAAGGCAAGGCAGGATCTAAGTCATAGGCAATTTTTAGCTCCTCCCAGTTAAAGCTAGAGAGAATGAAATCGTCATAGGTCCAACCGCGTTTTACAAAATTTTGAATAATAGTATAGGTGTCTGCAGCTGTATTACTTCCTTTTAATTCAATATTGAGTTTTGCTTTTTTATCGATTACATCAATAACTTCCTCTAGTGTTGGTATTTTGTATTTTCCATCAACTAGCACATCTTCTAATTCATCTAAGGTATAACTTTCGATATCGCCTTTTGCATTGGTGATTCGATCCAGTGATTGATCGTGAAACACCACAAGCTCACCACTTTTTACTTTGAAAACATCAATTTCAATCATATCACATTGTAAATCGATGGCTTTGATCACAGATTCAACCGTATTTTCTGTAAGATGTCCCATTGCCCCTCGATGACCTATGCGCAAAGGTTTTGATGATTGGGCGATGGTTGTTGTAGTGATTACTGTACAGAGTAAGGATAGAAAGGGTGTTCTAATATTCATAGTCAACATAAAATTTAATGGTTGTAAAAGTGAAGAAATTATACGGAATATACATTATCTCCACATTATGGTAGTGTGAAAAAATGTAAAGTAAGCTTCTTCAAGTTTACCTATCGATAGGCTTAATGTAGTGAAAAAAGACGAAAAAAGAGAACTTTTAAATCAAAAAGTTCTCTTTTTTTTAAGGAGTGACTAGGGTAAATCATTTAGAATTTCTTGTACGGCTCGCTCTAGCTGTGGATCTTTTTCTTGTAAGCGATCCATGAAAGAGTTTTTGACATAAATATCTGGTGCCACTCCTGTTTTTTCTAAATTATCTCCTTCTAACGTATAGGTGCCCCAAGAGGGTAGACGATAGAATGACCCATCAACTAAAGATTTGCCAGAAGTGAAAATAATCCAACGATAGGTTTCTTGTCCTATGATTTTTCCCAATTTTAAAGCCTTAAATCCAGCAGCAGTCATTTCTGCATCGCTGAGTGAAAATTCATTGATCAACAAGACAATAGGTTTACCACTCGGACTAAAATTACTTTGCATGGTTAGTTTTCCTTCTCTGTATTTCCACTGTAGATAGGGGCGTTGTGCTAAGAAATTTAGTACTTTATCGTGTACGTTTCCACCTGTATTAAAGCGAAGATCCAAGATTACTCCTTCTTTGTGATGCTCTTGCTCCACCATATCCAATAAGAAAGAATCTAATTCAGAAGATCCCATGTTCTTCATATAGCTATAGGCTATTCTATTGTTACTCCATTCGTTAACGCGTTGCTTGTTTTGATAGATCCATTCGTCGTAAAGCAATCCTTTTTGGGTTGAAAAAGTGATTGGATGTAGTTTTAGAGTAAATTCTTTAGTCCCACGCAAAAATGTTAATTCTATTTCCTCCTGTGTAGGAGCAAAGGTAAAATAGGCATCTCTATTTTGTTTTGGATCAATCTTTTGACGATTCACATGGGTTAGCATATCGCCTTTTTGCAGGTCAATATCTTTAGTTGCAGCAGGTGATTTACGGATTATTCGCTCTACGGTATACGGATTACTCGCAGCAAATACAATTCCTGTTTCCACAGTATTGTAATCTAGTCTCGTTTTCTCTTCCTCTCCATTTGAGGTAAAACCCAAATGCGATGATCCGAGTTCTCCTAGCATGTCGTTGAGTAAAATGCGGAGGTCATTTCTGTTGTTTAAATGCGGAACAAAAGAAGCAAAGTACGTTTTCGTTTCTTTCCAATCTAGACCATGAAAGGTTTCATCGTAAAAGTTTTCTTCAACACCTGCCCAAGTTTCCTCAAACATTTGTTGGAACTCATCGGCTAGGTTTTTCGTAAAGGAATACTTGATATTGATCTTTTCAGGTGTTCCCTTTTCCAATGCGAATTTATAAAGGTTGTTGCCACTTAGTGCATATAATGTTTTGCCTTGTTGTTGGATTAATCGAACACTTTTGTCAAATACCTTTTCTGTTTTCGCTTCTTCAAATTTCTCATATATCTTGCGATACAAGGTATATTTTCCATTCTCTTGGTTGGAAGAGTAATACACATACTCTTTTTTGTCATCTTGAAAGACGGCTGGTGTAGTTTGATTGCCAAATAGATCACTGACTAATTCAATGCGATCTAATACATCTTGGGTGTTTATTTTTACAACAGGAGTAGCTAGAGCAGGAGTAGTCTTTGTTACCTTCGCTTTTTTAGTGTCTTTCGTTTCTTCTTTTTGAACCGTAAATAATTGATCAAATTGATCCGACTTGAATGGATCTGCATACCAATCTAAAGCAAGGCGGTAAATACTTGCGTTTTGCATACCCATAGGGTAAGAAGGGTTGATACGGTCACTCGTAAAGTAGATATATTTCCCAGAAGGAGACCATACCGGGTTCGTTTCTGAAACCCCCGTATTTGTTAGATTAAGCGTTTCATTTTTCTTGATGTTATGGATGAAAATATCATCTTCGAAATTGCGTTTTGCTGTAAAAAGAATATAAGCCCCATCAGGAGAAAAAGAAGGGGGAGTACTCTGAAAGGCCCATATTTCATC
Organism: Myroides sp. C6-3; assembly: GCF_050522425.1. Lineage (NCBI taxonomy): Bacteria > Pseudomonadati > Bacteroidota > Flavobacteriia > Flavobacteriales > Flavobacteriaceae > Myroides > Myroides sp. C6-3. The sequence continues at coordinate 4,118 of NZ_JBMVQP010000053.1, forward strand.
CTTGACAATCGTTGTAGAGGTAAAAGTCTGTAAATCCAACAGGCGAATTTCATCACGTCCGCTCGTGTAGACTCCTTGGGTTAGATCCGCATTCAAGGTCAAATCTCGGTTATTTCGAGTATCAGTTGTCCATTGTTTGATGCCTCCTTTGCCATTAGCAGAAGCGGTAAACCAATTTTGATATCCTTGGTATGTCTGACTAAAAACTAGGGTTTCATTGTCTTTCAACCATTTGACCTCCATCGCCCGTTCTTTACCATCTGTTATGGGTTGAATGTATTTTCCTTCTATATCCGAAACAAAGATCATTCCTCTACTGATGAAAGCTATTTTTTTACCGTCAGGTGAAATATCAAAAAAGCTAATAGCATCGGCTACAGTAAACGTTTGTTCTTTTGCTAGGACGGGATTGGTTGTAAGCTTAACGTCAATTGGGCGGACTTCATTCTGTTTGGTGTCGTACACAAATAATTGATAGTCTTTTTCAAAGATTACTTTGCTTCCATCAGCAGATACATAGGGCTTTTTTATGGAGGAGGTAAATTCTGTTAGCGCTATTTTCTTTCCATTTTTAAAAGTATAAAGATTGTAATGACCATTATTTTCGTCTGAAATAAAATAAATAGTACCTTGTTGGTCTACAGTCGGATTAAAGTCTTTTCCGTTGTAATCAGTATATTGTTTAAAGCTTTTATCTTTGGGATTGTAACCTAAAATGTCTGGGTTATTTTCTCCCTTATAACGTTTGCGTGTTACTTGATTGGCACTTTCTGTTGAATTGGTAAATAAATATTCCCCAGTGGGAGTCTCTACAAGTCCATTGGTATTATTAAAATAGTTCGTAAATAGAGGAGTAGGTGTACCTCCTTTTCTGCTCATTTTAAAAGAGGCATAATTGTTGTATGCATTTCCAGTAAAATACAGTGTTTCACTATCCCAACCCCAGCTCTCCATTTCATCAGCAGCTTGGTGAAAGGTTAGTTGTTGAATAGGTCCACCAGTAAGAGGCATGACAAAAACATCTTTGTTTCCGTATTGATCAGAAGTAAAAGCAAGCCATTTGCCATCTGGTGATACCCTAGGGGTTGTTTCATTCCCTGGTAATGCGGTAAGTCGTAAGGCTTCGCCCCCTGTAGTGGGAACCTGCCAAAGGTCTCCATCAAAACTGAAGTATGCCATTTGTCCATCTGGACTTAAAGAAGGGGTTGAAGTAAAGTGAACGTTAGGTTGTCCCCAGGCTACTGAAGTCAAAGCTAGGGTTAGAAGAGAAATAGTATGTTTGATCATAATCGTATATTTTTCCTAAACTTAAAACTATTTTGTGCAACCCCCAAGTCGTTTTTGTGTGAGGTTTGTGCTTTGTGCAGTTTAAGCAGTTCTTAAAAATGAGCTATAACGTAGATCTTCATCAAAAAAAAAAGAGTCATCTCAAGTAGAAATGGCTCTTTTTTATATTAGTTTGCAGGACTTCCGTATAAATCGAATTCAGTTGCCTCATCAATGGTGATATTGGCGAATTCTCCGATTTTTAGGTAGTGCTTAGTGGCATCAATTAAAACTTCGTTGTCAACATCTGGACTGTCAAATTCTGAACGACCGATGAAGTGATTTCCTTCTTTTCTGTCGATAATACAACGGTAGGTGTTTCCAATTTTTTCTTGATTTAATTCCCAAGAAATCTGAGCTTGAATTTCCATGATCTCATTTGCACGAGCTTGTTTCACCTCTTGTGGAACATCGTCTTCTAATGAGTATGCATGTGTGTTTTCCTCATGAGAATAGGTAAAACAACCCAAACGCTCGAAACGCATTTCTTGTACCCAATCTTTCAATATTTGGAAATCTTCTTCTGTTTCACCAGGATATCCAACGATTAAGGTGGTGCGAATTGCCATTCCAGGTACTGCAGCTCTAAAGTCATTCAACAATTTTGTTGTCTTAGCTTGTGTAGTACCGCGACGCATTGATTTCAGAATATTGTCTGAAATATGTTGTAGAGGAATATCAATATAATTACAAATTTTAGGTTCGCGTTTCATCAATTCTAATACATCCATAGGGAAACCTGTTGGAAATGCATAGTGTAAGCGAATCCATTCGATTCCTTCAACTTTAGTTAAGTTTTCAAGAAGCTCAGCTAAATTTCTCTTTTTGTATAAATCTAATCCGTAGTAGGTTAGATCTTGAGCGATCAAGATTAACTCTTTTACGCCATTTTTAGCTAAACTTTCTGCTTCCTTTACCAATTTTTCAATGGGTTGAGAAATGTGTTTTCCACGCATAATTGGAATAGCGCAGAAGCTACAAGGACGGTCGCATCCTTCAGCAATTTTTAAATACGCATAATTTTTAGGTGTCGTTGTTAAACGCTCTCCTAAAAGCTCATGACGGTAATCTGCTCCCAACGCTTTTAAAAGAAGAGGCAAGTCTGTTGTACCGAAATATTGATCCACATTGGGAATCTCTGCTTCTAAATCTGGTTTGTAACGTTCCGATAAACATCCTGTTACGAATACTTTGTCTACAAAACCCTGTTCCTTTTTATCTACGTATTCTAGTATCGTATTTACAGATTCTGCTTTTGCATTGTTGATAAAACCACAGGTGTTGATCACAATAATATTAGCTTCGTCGTTTGTCGCTTCGTGTGTCACGTCTTTACCGCTAGCCTTTAATTGTCCCATTAATACCTCACTGTCGTAAAGATTTTTAGAACACCCTAGGGTTACAACGTTTATCTTGTTCTTTTTTAAAGATTTAGTTCTCATTTGTTTGAAAAAAATTGGACTGCAAAAGTACATTTTTTTTCTATATAGCGAAGAAGCTTTTTGAGAATTATAAGAAGTGTTGCGGTTATCTAAATTGATTCCGTTTTAAAAAAGAGAAAAGAAAGGGAATAAAAAAAGTGACTGACTCGAAAGAGCAGTCACTTTTATAGCGTATATAAGGAGTGTATTTACAGTTTGAAAATTCCTCCAAAAGCAATCACTGTTTCACCAAACCAGAAATTGTGGAAAGCTTTGTCTTTTTTACTAGCCGTAGTACGAACATCGTACATATCAATGAAACCACCTTTTAACTCTGCCTGAACAAAGAAATGTTTAAAGAAGGTTACGTTGAGCCCCGCCTTAGCAGAAAAACCTAATCCAGAAACGTGAAATTCATCGTAGCGTTCTTTACCTAGAAGTGTAGTGTTCGTTTTAGGATAGATGATTCCAAAACCAAGACCTTCTGTAACGTTTACCTGAATTTTATCCGTGTTGTAGATATTGAATAATTTAGAGATATCATCCACGCGGTTTATTTCTACATTCAAGTAGTTTAATCCATCGGTGTGTTCAAATTTTAGGAATTCTTCGGTTAGTTTTACTTGATCCGGGTGTCCTGCAACTTGCTCTCCGTAACTACCTTCACCGTAATATTCTCCCGAGTAATTTACCGTTTGATTTTGACGCATTACATATTTCATGTGATCTACTCCAATCGAAATATTGTACTTGTCTGTAATAAAGTACCCAATTCTCAAGTTAGTTTGAGGAATCGTCATACGACCTGGATTGATATAATCCACATGCCATCCTTTGGGCTTGTCATCTGCTTTTACATCCTTGATCGTAAAGTCGTATCCTTCCCCTCTAAAGCGAATGTCTGAATTGGTAAAGTATCCTCTATTTCCTCCCCAGTATACATAAAATTTACCTTTGTTTGAGGCTGTGTAACGCAAAGGTGTAGTTGTTGTTTCTTGTGCAAAACCTATTGAAGTTGCCAATAAACATACACTTGCAAAAAGTTTAAAAAAGGCTTTCATTAGCTTGATTTTTTGATTTCTAAATTGTGGTGCGAAAATACAATAAAAAAATCTCTTTAAGAGTTTATCCTTAAAGAGATTAATAGTATTTAAGATTCTAATTGAATTAGAAATTGATGTTGTACGATAAACTAATCCAGTTTTCTTTCATTTTCCAAGTCGCATTGTCATACAGATTATTTACTTTCATATCCAAGACACTTGTTTTATAATCACGAGCGGAATGGGTATAGGATAAATCTAATCTAGAGTTACCGAATTCGAATCCAATACCAGCGGAGAAACTGTTTAAGTCACCCGTGTATTTGATTGTTTTGTAAGGACTTTCTTCATATCGATATCCCGCTCTCAAGCTTACTTGTTTGATGCGATACTCCGCTCCGATACGCAACTCGCTTGCCGCTTTCATTTCAGTATCGTAAAATTGATTCAACTGACTATAGGCAGGATCATTTTTAGGTCTAAACTTAGTATTGCTGTGGTCTCTAATTCCATAATCCACACTGATCAATCCTTTTTGATCAAATACATAAGCTAAACTTCCTGTATATTTTGCAGGAGTTTGCAGCTTGTATCGATCATAGATATTAACTACTTGAGGATAGGTAAAGTTATCCTTATTATCGAAGTTCGTCGCTTGAATCCCTTGTGTCAATTCGTCATTTAAATTGTACCAAGTGGGAGATTCGTATGAAATACCAGCTCTCAATTGATCGGTAACTTGCCCAATAACACCTAAGTTAAACGAGAATCCCGTACCATAGGTGTAGAGGTAGTTTGAAAACTCAATGCTTCGAATCATATCTTTCTCTAAGGTATTGTGATTGTACTCTACCGCATGAGAAGTCTGTGAATAGTCGAACAGGTGAAGATTTAAATTACCCCCTACAAAAAGGCGATCACCTAGTTGAGCTGAAAAGTTTCCTGAGAATTTACTGTTATAACCACTTGAGCTAACGTATTTTCCTTGTGTATAGGCATTGGTTGGGCCTCCGTAGTTTCGCGTGTATTGACCGTTACCATTATCATCAGGGTTGATTAAAAACGCTCTATAACCTAAGTAGGTTTGTTGTCCATCAAAACCTGCGATGTCACCCGCATTCATATAGCCATATTCGATATTAGGGTCATTGCTCAAAACCGCATGTGGTATTCGATTATTTGAAGCGATTTGGTAAAAGTATTCTCCTAGTGAATTGGTTTGTCCTGTACCTAAAACGCGATAATCGTTGTATAGGTTATTACTTCCTTCATAGTTGAAACCAACAGTGAATTTCTTCATTGTAGCGGTAGGATCATCTGAATTAAAAACGAAGATCGCGCCCACTTGTCCGATGTCAAGTCCACTATAGCTTTTGGACTCCCTATTGTTCATATAGGTTGTCTTGTTGCTTTTGTTGAGGTAAGACATGCTGAAAGAAGCTTGGTTGTAGTTGAAGATGGCCCCACCCGCAGGGTTTATTTTCAAGGCTGATAGATCACCTCCGACTGCTCCGAAAGCACCGCTCATCCCTCGGAATCGAGCGGTCCCATTCATGTCAGACTCTGAATATCTTGAGATATCAAGTGGATTGTTTTCCTGTGCATAAACCCCTAAAGTAAGGAGAGATGCTCCAAATCCAAAAATAAATTTATTTATATACATCATGTGTTTTCAAAAAATTAGAGAAATTATCTACTGCGAGAACTGCTGCTACTTCTACTGCTTCCGCCTCCACCACTATAGCTGCTTCTAGAACTTCCAGACGAGCTCGAGCGGCTATAATTTCCCGATGAGCTCGAGCGGCTGTAATTACTCGATGAATTAGATCGGCTGTAATTACTCGATGAATTTCCTCTGTTGTAGTTACTAGATGAGTTTGAACGGCTGTAGTTACTCGATGAATTTCCTCTGTTGTAGTTACTAGACGAGTTAGATCGGCTGTACGTATTATTCGAAGAACTTGGTCGACTGCTGTTGTAAGAACCTCTGTCGTAGCTATTACTTGAGTTGCTACGAGAATAGTAGTTGTTACTAGATGTCGGTCTAGTTCCTTGACTATTTGATCTCGAGTAGTAGCTATTGGAATACGAGTTAGTATTTGTTCCATTCGATCTCGAGTAGTAATTCGGATTTCTTGAACTAGTCGTATTGTAGGAAGATCTAGAGTAGGTTCCATTGTAGGAAGATCTCGATCCGTTGGCATAGTACGCATAACGTGGGCTAGAATAGTATGGATAGTGGTAGCCTCCGCCATAATATGGATAGCCTCCATAGTAGTGGTTATGCCAAGGACGGTAATAACCACCCCAGCCCCAGCCGAAACCAAAACTCCAACCCCAACCACCGCCGTAGTAGTACGGATCGTAGAAAGGATCATAATATCCATACCCCCAATACGGTCTGTAAGGATTGTTATAATAGTTGATTTGTATGCTGGTAGGTTCCGTACCCCATGAACCATAACTAACAGCGCGATTCGGTTGATTGTTTAAAATACTGTCGTTTACGGGTGAGCTATAGGTATTTACATCAGTAAAGTACTGCATGTCTTGATTCAGAGATGCAAAATAGTTTTCATAATAAGTACCAGAGTCATTAGCCGTATAAGGGTCTGTCTGTGTGCGTTGACCATAAATACCATCTTGATTGTAAGAGGCATTGTGATATGAGCCACAGGAAATAGCGAATCCTCCTAGAAGTAAGAAAAGGCTGATTCTTCTCAGGTTTATTGTTTTTTGAAGAATTGTAGTCATTTTCGATGGGATTTTAATTGTTGTTAAAAACAAATTTAGTTACTTTTGTGGAATTATTATAGTTAATTAAGAGTTAAACAACTTAACTGCTAATATATTAAAAATGAGCAAGAATATTACTAAGAGAAGTGAGGACTATTCGAAATGGTACAATGAGCTTGTTGTAAAAGCTGATTTGGCCGAAAATTCGGGAGTTCGAGGATGTATGGTTATCAAGCCATATGGCTATGCGATTTGGGAGAAGATGCAAGCAGAGTTAGACAAGAAGTTCAAAGAAACTGGACATCAAAACGCGTATTTCCCCTTATTCATCCCCAAATCTTATTTTAGTAAAGAAGCAAGTCACGTGGATGGATTTGCAAAAGAATGTGCTGTTGTAACGCATTATCGTTTGAAAACGGCAGAAGACGGAAAAACGATTGAGGTAGATCCAGAGGCTAAGTTAGAAGAGGAGTTGATTGTTCGACCAACATCAGAGACTATTATTTGGGATACGTATAGAAAGTGGATTGAATCTTACCGCGACCTGCCTATTTTAGTTAATCAATGGGCTAATGTGGTTCGTTGGGAGATGAGAACGCGTTTGTTCTTGAGAACAGCGGAGTTTTTATGGCAAGAAGGACATACAGCGCATGCAACAAAGCAAGAAGCAATTGCAGAAGCAGAACAAATGCTAGACGTGTATGCTGATTTTGCGGAAAACTTTATGGCTATTCCTGTGGTAAAGGGATTCAAAACAGAAAATGAGCGTTTTGCAGGAGCAATTGAAACGTATTGTATTGAAGCGTTAATGCAAGACGGTAAGGCCCTACAAGCGGGTACTTCTCACTTTTTAGGACAAAATTTTGCCAAAGCTTTTGACGTGAAGTTTACAAGCCAAGAAGGAAAACAAGAATACGTATGGGCAACCTCATGGGGGGTAAGTACACGATTAATGGGAGCATTAATCATGACACACTCAGATGATAATGGCTTGGTTTTACCACCTAATTTAGCGCCAATCCAAGTGGTGATTGTTCCTATTCACAGAACAGATGAACAATTGGAGGAAATTCGCCAAGAGGTAAAAAAAGTAACAGATCAATTTAAAAAAATAAATATTTCGTTTAAGTTTGACGATCGTACCACGTTCAAGCCAGGATGGAAATTCAACGAATATGAGTTAAAAGGAGTGCCTTTGCGTATCGCAATTGGTCCAAAAGACCTAGAAAACGGTACATTTGAAGTGGCTCGTCGCGATACATTTACAAAGGAAATTGTTGAAAAAGACAATATCGTTCGTTATGTACAGGAGATGTTAGATGAAATTCAAACGAATTTATTCGACAAAGCGAAGACATATAGAGATTCTCACATCACCGAAGCGAATTCTTTCGAGGAGTTTAAAGATTTGTTAGAAAATAAAGGTGGATTTATTTCTGCGCATTGGGATGGTACAATAGAGACGGAAGAAAAGATTAAAGACTTAACTAAAGCTACAATTCGCTGTATTCCAATTGATAGGAAAGAAGAGAATGGGGTTTGTGTGTTAACGGGGGCGCCTTCTAAAGGAAGAGTCTTGTTTGCAAAAGCCTATTAGAAATAAATTTTTTTGTTTTTTCTCTTGCGGGTTTGAAAATATATTGTACTTTTGCATCCGCGTTAGATAAACAAAATGGTCCGTTCGTCTAGGGGTTAGGACGCCAGGTTTTCATCCTGGTAACAGGGGTTCGATTCCCCTACGGACTACAAGTTCTTTGGAAGCTAACGCATTTTGGTCCGTTCGTCTAGGGGTTAGGACGCCAGGTTTTCATCCTGGTAACAGGGGTTCGATTCCCCTACGGAC
>NZ_JBMVQP010000054.1:0-11663 GCF_050522425.1 Myroides sp. C6-3
TCGGCTACTGCCTCGAGTGTAATCTGTGCGCTAAATTGTTTAGACTTAAAGCTCGTGTGTATAAATAAAGTCACGGATTGCAAATCCGCGACATCGGGATCCGTCACTCAACACCCGTCAATCACACTCGTCAATCACACTCGTCATGTCACCTCGACGTAGGAGAGGTCGAACCCGTCAATCACGTTCGTCATGTCACCTCAACGTAGGAGCGGTCGCATCCGTCAATCACGTTCGTCATGTCACCTCGACGTAGGAGAGGTCGCATCCCCTAAATCAAGTTTCGTTTGTTGAGTTCTATGCAATAAGCTTAGTCAAGCTAAACAAGAAAAAGGACTTGTAGCTCGTGTGTATAAATAAAGTCACGGATTGCAAATCCGCGACATCGGTTTTTTTTTTGTTATCAGTGATCTGTTATGAGGTATCGGTCAATTTTTCTGAAATAGGAAGTATTTTCTTTAGACGATAATCGCTACAACCAACGGCGAACGGCGCACAACGCACAACCAACAATAAAATATAAGTAAAAGAATATACAAAAAAAGTGAAATAAGTAAATAAGAAGTTCTAATTTTGTATTATGATTTGTGAAATAATCTGTTAATTTATACGCAATTTGTATAACCTATATTATGAGTTTTTCAGGAAAGAAAATTTTTAAACGGATCGCTATCGCTGTGGGGGTTTTAGTGGTTTTTGTATTGGGGTTGCTATTAGTACTTCCCTTGTTTTTTAAAGATACAGTCAATGAAGAAATAAAAAAGATGCTCGCTGATTCAATCGAAGGTGAGGTAGTTTTTGATGACATTGAAGTATCTTTCTATAAGAACTTCCCGTATCTGACAGCGACAGTTGTCAATCCTAATATCGAGGGTGTACAAGTAGACTCTTTACATCCAACTAGGTTACTTCAAGCGAAGGAGCTTGGTCTTGGGATTAATATGATGAGTTTATTAAATTCAAAAATTAGTTTTGATCGTGTTTTTGTAGATTCTCCCGTTGTTGATTTGTTGGTTAATGAGAAAGGTGAAGCGAACTATATGGTGGTCAAATCTACAGATGAAGAAGAGACTGACGAAAAGGGATTTGATCTTCAGATTGATCGATTAGAGATAAAAAATGCATTATTGCGATACTGTGACGAGGCAGGTAACTTGTACTTTACAGCTGTCAATTTCGACTATTTGGGTAGTGGTAATATGAGTGATGCTGTATTCCAATTGAAGAGTAAAGTGCGCATTAAGTCTTTTGACTTTAGCTTTGATCATGTTTTCTATGTCAAAGACAAACCTGTTTTAGCTGATTTAGAAACCTTAATCGATACAAAGTCTTTAACGTTTGAATTTCAAAAAAATAATTTAAAAATTAAAGATTTACTGGTAAGTTTCATCGGAAGGTTTGGATTTGTTGAGAATGGCTACGATATGTTGTTCGATATTAATACAGAGAATTCAAGCTTAAATGAGTTGCTTTCCTTAGTTCCTCCTGAATATCAAACGTGGTTTGACAATACTAAATTTACGGGTGTTGTAGATGGGAAATTTAAGTTAGAAGGTCAGTTTTTAGCATTGGATACGATTATGCCATCAATTAGCCTTGATTTAGCTATTGCTAATGGAGGAATTCAGCATAAAGGTGTAACTGACCCTATTGAAGATTTAACGTTGGATTTTCACTTTAAAATGCCTTCATTGGATATGGAGCTAAGTGAAGTGTCGATTGATACATTAGCTTTTGACATTGCTGGGCGTAAAACTAACTTCCAATTGCACACGAAAGGCTTTGAGAAACCGATGATTGAAAGTCTGATGGATTTGGATTTAGATCTGGGTTTGATTCAACAAGCGGTCGGATTGACAGGTTTCGATATGAAAGGGGATCTCAAATTAAAAGGAAAAGTAGATGGCCAATTTGCGAAGGGAATTGTTGAAACAAGAACACTGCGCAAGGTAAAACGCGATACGGTAATTACAAGTATTCCTTCTTTTGATTTCGAAGGGATGATTCGCAATGGCTATTTTAAATTAGATAGCTTACCACAAGCGTTGAAAGAAATTAGCTTTGACATTAAAGCTGAAGGAGAAACGAATCAAATAAAGGATATTAAGTTTCGCGTAGATAACTTGAATCTTTTAGCAATGGACAATTTTGTCAAAGGTCATTTTGCGGTAAATAATTTACAAACATACGATGTTGATGCTCGTATTGAAGCAAATATTGATTTCGATAATATCAAAGAATTTATACCGTTTGATGAAGCTGTATTAAGAGGAAACTTACTAATTGATGGAACGGTTAAAGGTAGTTATGAACCTACTAGAAAGCGTTTCCCTGTTATGAATACAGAAGTGAAATTGCACAAAGGGTATGTACAGCTGAAAAGGTTACCTGAATTGCCAATTGAAGATATTGAGATTCATACGATTATTAAAAGTGCTAGAGGCTCAATTAACGATCTTTCAATTGAAGTGCTACCGATTAATTTCAAGATAGCAAATGAACCTTTCCAGTTAGCTGCAAGCCTGTATAACTTGAATAACTTAAACTATAATATTACGTCAAAAGGGACAATTAATATTGGTGATTTTTACAAGATTTTTAAAGTCGACGGTATTGACGTTCACGGTAGAATTATTACGAGTTTATTCTTAAAAGGATTGCAAAGTGATGCCTTAAAAGGTGACTTTGACAAGTTGAAAAATGGAGGGAAATTCGAAGTAGATAATATTAGAATTCACTCCGATATGTTCCCTTATCCTTTGCATATTAAGAAAGGAGTTTTCAAATTTTTTAAAGAAAAAATGGGCTTTGAAAAGTTTGTTGCTACTTATGGTAGTTCTGAAATTAATATGAAAGGATATTTAACGAACGTGGTTGATCACATCTTAAAAGAAGATACATTAAGAGGGAGTTTTACATTTGAGAGTCCTTCTTTCAATGTAGATGAATTTATGATGTTTGATTCGAAGAGTGCTTCAGCCAAGAAAGCTACGGTATCATCATCAGGAACAGGGGTAATTCAAGTACCTAAAAATTTAAATATTTTGTTTGATGCGGCAGCGCAAAAAATAAAATACTCAGAATATAATTTAGAAAATTTCACAGGTAGTTTGTTAGTCAATGCGGGAAAAATAGAGTTACAAAAAACGGATTTTGAATTGATTGGTACAAAAGTAAATATGAAGGGTATTTACGAACCAACAGGGTTTAGAAAAGCGAAATTCGACTATGCGATTCAAGCTTCTGATTTTGATATTCAACGCGCCTATAAAGAAATTACCTTGTTCAGAGAAATGGTGAGTATGGCGAAAGATGCACATGGTCAAGTTTCTTTGGATTACAAATTAGCCGGTGATTTGGATAAAAATATGTTCCCTGTGTTTCGTTCCTTAGTTGGGGGAGGCTCTTTGACTTTAGAAGATATTGAGTTCAAAGGATTTAATTTACTTGGTGCGATTGCCAAGGAAACGAATACCAAGTCACTAGAAGAAGGAAAAGCCAAAGACGTTGAAATCAAAACGACAATTAAAGATAACGTGATGACCATTGAGCGTACACGAATGAAAATGGCAGGCTTTAGACCGAGATTTGAAGGACAGGTTAGCTTAGATGGGGAGATGAATATCGGACTTCGATTGGGATTACCACCAATGGGTATTATCGGAATTCCGATGAAGATTCAAGGGAATTCCGATAATTTCAAGATAAAATTAGGTCGCTATAAACCGAGTGAAGTGTTGGGGAAACCATCTGAACATGATGATGAAGAGGAGGAGGAAGAGCAAGAAGAAGGGGCAACAAATGAAGCCGGTGTAGAACATGAAGTAGCACCCAATACTGAAGCTACAAAACCGACAGAAGAAGGAATGAAAGAAGAAGTAAACGAGCAAATAGCTGAACCAGCAGCATAAAATATAGAAGCTAGGGAGTAATCTCTAGCTTTTATTTTTTTTGCTAAGCATAGAAATAGTATTTTTACCTCTACATTTTGAAATAAAAACCACCATGATAGGAATTCCTTCCCTCACTGTAGAAGAATTAGCTTTAATTGCTCAAGGCGATCAAACACAGCCGATGTATGTGTACCAAAACACGGTTCCAGAAGAACTAGCTGTGCTCCAAGCGCATTGTGTTGCGCTTAATCCACAAGATCCCAACGTCAAGATGTTAATTGCTCGTATGTATAAAACGGTGACGGACGGTGATCGTGCAGGAGTTGGAATTGCAGCTCCACAAGTGGGACTGAATCGAAGAATGTTTTTGGTCAAGCGCTTTGACAAAGAAACAGAACCTTTTGAATTCTTCATCAACCCAGAGATTATCTGGTACTCTACGTTATTGCAGCAAGGGGAAGAAGGCTGTTTGTCTATCGAAGATCGCTATGACAGTGTCTATCGAAGTTTAGCTATTCAGATTACGTATTACGACTTAGAAGGAAAGCAGTATCAAGAAGTAGTCGAAGGATACACCGCTGTAATTATGCAACACGAATATGATCACCTCAATGGAGTGCTATTTACGGACCGAATCGAAGAGCAATCGACGTGTCAGTATATTGATGCTACGATAGAAACGCCTTTGGCCTATGAAGTTTAAGTTGTACAATGAGCTAAGTCTGCTTTTATTGATAGGAAGTGGAACTCAGTGCTTGGCACAAACGAGTCCTACTTATTCAATCGATGAATTAAGCTGTCCTACAACCAATGAGGAGATTGTAGCTTTGTACAAGATGGGTTTTTCTGCCTTAGAACAAACAGAATATTACAATACCGCAGGACGGATATTTTTCCAGATTATTCAAAAAGATAAGGAGTTGTGTGATGCCTATTACTATACAGGGGTTGCACTGACGAAACAAGATAAAGACAATGCCGCTTACACCTATCTCTATTACGCGGATAGCTTAGCCATCCAGCCAACGTTAACTTTTAAAGTGGCTTTGGCTGAATCAGCATTGCGCATCGACAATATTGGGTTAGCTCGAAAGAAGTATGAAGAAATTAAACAATACTTTCCCGATAGTCCAGAAGGATATTTCGGTTTGAGCCTGACCGCAACGTCTCTTGGAGATATCGTAGAAGGACTAGTAAACACCGACCGAACATTGGCCAAGTATAAAAATACAGGTCTGTTAACGGAACAGCGTGAACAAGAAATCTACTTTATAAAAGCTATTCTTTTGCGGATGAATGCACAGTACGATAAAGCTATTTCCTTTTTTGAGAAAAGTAAACCTTATTTTGGAACTACCACAGACTTCTTAGCGAACTATGCTTTGGCGACTTATGAGTTGTATAAACAAACGAAAGAAGCCAAATGGAAAATAGAAAGTCAACAAGCCCTAGCTCAAATACAAGATAAATCAACGTTGAAAGATGATTTTATCCATCAATTTAACTATGATGACTAAAGAGCCAAATCAATTGTAAACCCTACCCCTCGAATACTGTTAATTTGTATGTTATCGTCATCTGCCAAATATTTGCGCAAACGCGTAACGAAAACGTCTAAACTCCTTCCATTGAAATAATCTGCTGATTGCCACAGTCGATTTAAAATTACCTCTCTTTCTAAAATGGAATGATTGTATTGGATGAATAGCAAGAGCAAATCTCTTTCTCTTTCTGTAAGCTGATAGGTTCTTTTTGCATTTTCTAAACGCAGTAGCGCAGGGTTGAACGTATAGATACCCATGTGATAAAAGGGTGTTGTTTCAACAGAGACATGGCGTAAAATGTTGTCAATACGCAACTTTAATTCTTCGGGATCACATGTTTTTGCAATATAATCTGCCGCTCCTAATTTTAAGCCTAATAATCGATCGATATTTTGATTCTTAGCCGTTAAAAATAGAAAGGGAATGGTAGGGTGAATGTGATGAATTTCTTTCGCTAAAGTAAATCCGTCTTTTACAGGAAGCATAATATCCAAAATAGCCAAATGAAAATGATGCTGTTGAAGTAAATCCATTACTTCTGTAGAATTTGGAGTCCACACCACATCAAAATTACTAATCTCGAGATACTGTTTTACCACAGTTCCATAGTCTATATCATCTTCAACAAGGAGAATCTTATGCATAAGGAATACGAATAATAAAGGTTGTACCTTTGGTTACTATACTATTTAATTGAATATTGCCTTGATTTTTTTCGACAAGATTCTTCACTTGATACAAGCCGATGCCTAAACCTAGTGTGTTGTGTACGTTGTTGTGTATAATACGATAGAATTTGCGAAAAATAAGATTTTGTTCTTTTTTTTCGATGCCAATACCATTATCGGAAACCTCAATATACAAGTTATTCTCTTTGGAATAAAGCGAACAAGTAATAAGACTACCTCCATATTTAATACCATTTTCCAAAAGATTTAATAGAATTATCTCTAGCTCCGTTTGAGGAAAGGGAATTGTATTTTGCTCTAAATTCCAAGAAACGCTAAATTCGATAGCTGAATTCCGTACTTTGAGGTCTTCAATTAATTGTGTAAGACCAGCTTGAGTAAAAGGAAGTTCATTGGCATTTGAAGCTACACCCAGTTGATTCTGTAAGCGTTCTAATCGATCGATCTGTCTTTGAATTAACGCTACGGTTGGGGAATCATATTCTCGTTTAAGGTTGTTGCAACCGTATTTTAAGGTAGCAATAGGCAATTTGAATTCGTGTGAAACATTATCTACCATATTATGTAAACTCAAAACCTCTTGTTCTTTCTTTTTGATGGCTTTATACGTAGTAAAATACAGGATGAGAATAAACGTACAAATGAGGAATGATCCCGCTAATAAAGGAAAGAGCTCGCGAAAGGCAATACTGTTGAAATTGAGTACCTCAATGTATTTTTCTTGTTTTACGGTAAAGTGATTGGCATAGTCTTCCGGACAATCGATGCAAGGTTCATCTGATTTGTGCTTGCTGCTTTCTTCTACTTCCCATTCGGAAGAATTTACTCGATGCGCTTTTTTTACTTTTTGCTGGGTTTCTAAAATAGTGACCGGAGCTTGGAGCATATTTTCTTGCGTTGCGTTGAGAATGACATGCGTCAAGTCAATGCGATACGCAATCTGATAGCCTAGATATGCAAAAGCACTATCTATTTTTTGTGTAGCGTCTAAGCTGCTCGATTGTAAATAAGAAGCATTCTTTTTTTGAATTTCTTCTATTGTTGTCTTTTTTTGCAATAAGTCTAAAACTGCATAATACATTACATTGTCCTTTTTCTTATTTTTTTTCTCAAAGGACAGTACGTTTTCGATATCGTCTATTTTATCGTGAGCAATCTTGTGAATTTCTTTTTTCTTTAGCTCGAGTACCTGTATAAAATAGAAGACCATTATCCCAATCAAAAAGAAATAGAACAAGCTAAAAGCGAAGAGATAATACTTTGGTTTCGAGTACGTCATAGCTACAAATTTAGTTTAAAATAACGGATTTTAAGTTCGATTGAGCGCATTAACCGTTCGTTAACCGTTCATTAACCCGTTTGAGATTTGTTTTGAATCACCTTTGTTTCAAATAAGTAAACCGATGGGACGTATTTTTATTTGTATGGTATTGTTGTTGATGAGTGTACTTTTACAAGCACAGCCTTCAACGATTTTAATTAAGGGAAAAGTCATGGATCAAAAGCAAGAAAGCCTTGCCTTTGTAACCGTTTTAGTAAAAGATAAAGAGGGCGAAGTTATCACTTCGCTTTACACCGATGAGCAAGGTGAATATCAGGTTAAAGCACAGGATACTTGGGCGACAATTGAATTTCAGTATATTGGTTTTCAAACACAGGTCATCTCTTCAATGAATCCTATACCCTCTATCTTGACGCTAGTAGAAGACCATGCGCTTTTGGATGAAGTTGTGATTCAAGCAAAGCGCCCCATGATTAAACGCGAAATCGATCGCTTGGTATTTAATGTACAAGACACCCCCTTGGCAACAACAAATGCTTGGGATATTGTCAAACAAACCCCTGGAGTGAACGCGATAGGAGATAATTTAAGTATTAGAGGAAGTCAAAGTATTTTGGTGACGATTAATGATAAGAAAGTCATGTTGACGGGAGACCAATTGAAAGCTATGCTTGAAGGAACAGAAGGAACTCAAGTAGAAGCAGTAGAGGTGATTACGAATCCCCCTGCTAAATACGATGCACAAGGGAATGCTGTTTTGAATATTAAACTAAAAAAGAATACCTCGTTGGGATACAAGGGCAGTATTTCGGATCGCTTTAAACAAACAACCTATGCCTATAATACAGTTGGTACACAGCATACCTATACGGGAGAAAAAATAAATTGGTCTGGAAGTTATTCTTGGGGTAAGGGAACAGGTGTGCGTTACAATGAAGATAATGTCTTCTATGAGAATGGAGAAAGATGGAGCAGCGTGATGACACGCAAAAACAAGATTAAAGGACAGCATAGTTTTCAAACTGAAATGGATATCAAACTCGATACAACCTTGACCTTGACGCTCGGTGGAAATGGTTATATCAATGAACGATCTAAAGGAGATTATGAAATTCCTACTTCCATCCACAATCCTCAAGATATTGTAGAGTCCTCCTATACGACTTTTAATAAAAAAAGATCAAATATGGATACCTATACGGGGTATACTTTGGTAGATAAAAAAATTAGTTCATCGAAAAACCTGTTGTGGTCTTCCTATTTTACTTATGATAAAGAGCACGACAATCAAGACGTATTAACGAAATTAAATTTTAAGGATCAACCTGAGGCAGAGCGTTTTTTTGGTACCAAAGATAGACAACGCACGCGTTTGGCTGTTTCTGGACTGGATTATAGTATAGACAAAGAATCGACAAAATGGGAGTTGGGAGGTAAGTACAGTATTGTAAAAGCAGCATATATATTAGATTTTTATGAGGGTGATGAAGAAGATCATTCGCTTAACCCTGACAAAAGCAACGTTTTTGACTATCAAGAAATCAATTGGGCTGCTTATACCTCTTATACCAAACAGTGGAAGAAATGGCAAGCTAAGGTAGGAATGAGAGGAGAATATACAGGTATACAAACCAAAAGTACGGAGATGGGAAGTAATACAAAATCGTATTTTAAACTATTTCCTAGTGCCTATCTTAAATATGATTTAACAGATCAACAACAATTGAGTTTGGCATATAGTAAACGCATTGATCGCCCGTCGTATTCTTGGATGAACCCAGCGAAAAGCTACTATAATTTGTTTTCCTATTTTCAAGGTGATCCAGATTTAAAAGCAGCTATTCGCCATAACTTCAGTTTGAATTATACGTTTAGCACACTGAATGTGGAATTGTTTTACAACCGTGAACAAGATCCTTCCATGGAGATTTCTTATCAAGAAGAAGCCGGTAATATGTTGATTTACCACTATACAAATATTGATAAGCGAAATACAGCGGGAATGGTAACGAGTTATGCTCACCAAATTTTACCACGTTGGTCAGCCAATGGGTTTATACAACTACAGCAACAAGAAGATTATTTCTTTGGTGTGGATCAGAAACTGCACAAAAATGATGCTTTTGTTTTTGGTGGACGTCTGTCTACCTCGGTTGATCTTGATCAAGACAGCAACTGGAAGGCGATGTTGACGTATACCTTTCACACGCCAACAGTACAGGGCTCGTTTACAATTAGTGGCTATCAACGCACCGATTTTATCATGAGTAAGGAATTTAAGCAGAAAAAATGGACAGCGAATCTATATGTGTACAATATTTTTGGTAGTGATCGACAAATCATTAAAACACAATATGCCAATCAATATAACTACTTTAAAGACTATATGGATACACAAGGTATAGCCTTTGGATTGCGCTACAATTTTGGCAATCAAAAGGTAAAATACAGCGCGAAAGAATTAGAAATGGAAGAAAAAGATCGCTTATAAATAGAGTTAGTTTGTATCACAAAAAGGAAAGTTTATTCGACTTTCCTTTTTGTTTTTTGTTTATTTTGGAAAAACACAAAGGAGTTTGTTTGTATAAATGTTAAAATAGATTTTACTTCTTTATTTCGTAGCTTTGTACAGAAAATTAAAGGCTATGGAATTTGATTACTTTGACCAGATTCGTAAGATACGAACAGGAATTCGCTTTTACAGTGAGTTATTAATAGAAGCTTCTTGGAATGTATGGAATATCAAAACAAGGGTGGGTATTTTTTTCTTTTCCTTACTTATCGCTTTTCTCTGTACGTATTTCTTGACACCTGAGGTTTTTTCTGAAGCCCAGAAATACACGTTTTTCATCTTGATTTTTTCCATTTTACTCTGGGCAACTGAGGCTATTCCGCCCTTTGCAGTGGGAATTATGATTATCGGTTTTCTCGTGTATACGATGGGAAATATCGAAGGAGCTACTATATCTCCTCAAGAAATTTCTTCCACTTGGTCGGACAGTGTGATTTGGATCTTCTTGGGAGGATTTTTTCTCAGTGAAGGAATGCGAAAAACCAATCTCGATTTGTCGTTGTTTAAGAAGACCTTGGCTATTTTTGGCTCCAACCCGAATAAGTTAGTCCTAGGCATCATCCTGGTTACTTCCGTTTTATCGTTAATCATCTCCAATACAGCAACTGCAGCGATGATTTTAGCTTCGGTAATGCCTTTAATAGAAAGAGAAGGAAAAGATTCTCCAATGTCTAAGGCAATTTTGATTAGTATCCCCGCAGCAGCAACCTTTGCGGGAATGATTAGTATGGTTTCTACTCCACCCAATTTAATAGTGGTGGATGTCCTAAAGACGAAAGGATATGCGGTCAACTTTACCCAATGGTTGTTTTTGGGATTGGTACCTGCGGTTATTTTATTGGCTGGATTCTGGTGGGCGGTAGTAAAAAAATATACCTCCAAGGTAAAAGGTTTGGACGTGTCTTTTGTGAACGACGCGTTAGAAATGACGAATAGCTTACGCTTGCAACGCTTAGCTGTACTCGTAATTTTAGTTATAACGGTAGGAATGTGGATGTTTGGCACCAAATACCATATTCCAACTGCAGGGGCAGCGATGGTGCCGATTATGTTCTTGCCGATGTTAGGCATTATTACCGCAGAAGATGTGCGTAAACTCCCTTGGGACACTTTAATGCTCGTTGCAGGTGGGTTGTCCTTGGGTATCGCTATTAAAGAATTATTAGCTCCTTACTACTCTCAGTTTTTAGCGGGAGCAGAATTTAATGTTGTCGTGATGATGCTTGTATTTGCGGTTATAACCGTTTTATTTTCGAATATCATGAGTAGTACTGCAACTGCGACAATTTTGATTAATATAGCAGCCATTGTATTGCCTGTAGATCAATTGTTGCCAGTAGGTTTAGTAGTTGGACTTTGTGCTTCATGTGGATTATTCCTTCCCGTTTCTACACCACCCAATGCTATTGTGTTTGGAACAGGAATGCTCAAACAAAAGGACTTTAGACTAGGAGGGATGTTTGGCGCCTTTGTCGGAACGATTGTCATTATCTTATGGGTGTTGTTTCTACAAGAGTTTACCAACTTCTTTGAGTATCTGAAATAGATCGATTTGTTTGTTCTATATCGCTATAAAAAAAGCGCAAAGGAAATATTTCCTTTGCGCTTTTTTATAGCGTTCAATGTTCTCTAAAGGTATACCGAGCCTGTGGAGACAAGATGGATTTAAGATTTTTTTTTTAT